>NZ_JBDPMC010000200.1:0-1578 GCF_039871625.1 Micromonospora sp. B11E3
GGGGCGGGGCGTCAGGCGGAGGCGCGGCGCACCAGGCGGGTGTCGAGCAGGACGTACGGGGCGGGCAACTCGTCGCCGCGGATGCGGGCCACGAGCAACTGGGCCATCCGCCGGCCCATCTCCTCGATCGGCTGGGCGACGGTGGTCAGCGGCGGGTCGGCGTACCGGGCCACCGGGGCGTCCTCGAAGCCGATCACCGCCACGTCCTCCGGCACCCGCCGGCCGACCTCGCGCAGCGTACGCAGCGCGCCGAACGCCATCAGATCGGAGGCGACGAAGACCGCGTCGAGGTCGGGGCGGACATCCAGCAGACGGCGCATGCCGGCCGCCCCGCTCTCCTCGCCGAAGTCGCCGTACGCGATCAGGTTCGGGTCGAGCCCGACCCCCACGGCCTCGACGGCCTCCCGGTAGCCGGTCAACCGCGCCAGGCCGGCGCCCGTGTTCTGGGCCCCGGCGATCGTGGCGATCCGCCGCCGGCCGCGGTCGAACAGGTACCGCGTGGCGTTGCGCGCACCGCCGGCGTTGTCCACGTCGACGAAGTACGCCGGCTGCGCGCCCGGCTGGAGCGTCCGGGCCGGCCGGCCGCCGAGCACGGTCGGCAGCCCGCGCTCCTCGAGCAGGGTGGGCAGCGGATCGGCGTCGTACAGCGACAGCAGCAACACGCCGTCGACATGCTGGTTGGTCAGGTGGTGCTCGACCCGCTCCCGCTCCACCGGGGACCGCGCCATGGCCAGCCACAGCTGCATCGGCGTCTCCAGCAGCGCCGAGTTGATCCCCCGGACGATCGCGGCGAAGAACGGCTCCGTGAAGGCCCCGCCCCCGGACTCGGACACGACCAGCGCCACCGAGTCGGTCCGCCGGGTGACCAGCGCGCGCGCCGCCCGGTTCGGCACGTACCCCAGCTCCGCGATGGCCCGCTGCACGGCGGCCCGAGCCTCCGGGCTCACCTGGGTTGAGCCGTTGACCACGCGGGAGACCGTGCCGCGGCCGACCCCGGCGCGGGCGGCGACCGCATCGAGGGTTGGACGCCCGAGCGACCGGGTGCGCTGCGTCGTCATCGTCTGCTCCTCCGACAGCCGGCGGCCCCGGTGTCTCCCGCGAATTATCCATCAACGACCAGGCAAAGTAGCTGCACAGCGTGCCTTGCGTTCGTTCGTTGCGATGAGGGTTGGGGCTGGCCGTGCTCGCGCTCGGCTCGCTGGGACGGGGCCGGCCGTGACTGGCGCTCGGTGGTTGCGGTGGGAGTGGCGTCCGCCGTGTCTGGCGGTTCTGTGGCTGCCGTTGGGGTTGACGTCCGCCGTGTCTAGTCCGTCGTTGGTTGCGGTGGGCGTTGGCGTCCGCCGTGCTGGTGCGTCGTTGGTTGCGGTTGGGGTGGGGCCCGCCGTACCTGGTCCGCCCTGGTCTGCTGCGCCGGGTGACCGATCCCCGGGACCGCTGCGGTGGGGGCCGGCCCCGTCCCGGTTGCTGTCCGTCGGTTCGTTTCGGTCGTTGCCGATCCGGCCTCGTTGCGATCCGGTAGCCGTTCGCGCCGCCTGTTCCGTACGCCACGCTCGTTCGGTGGACCGCGCTCGTTCGGTG
>NZ_JBDPMC010000201.1:0-1513 GCF_039871625.1 Micromonospora sp. B11E3
CAACGCCGCTCGGTTAAGGCGTTGTGGCGGCTGTCGAGGGGTGTGTCGCTCAGGCAAACAGAAGCGGAGTTCCGGTATTGAGGTGAGTCACTCCAAGAAACCCTCGAGACCAGGAACTCCGCTTTGGTCGATCAGATTGCCATAACCCGTACGGTGAGGGTAGCCGCGGGGGTGTTCGCACCGGGTCATCTGGGTGAGTTGACCCAGTTCATACCCTTCGAGATGGTCGATGAGATCCTCGCCGCGACCCGCCGTACGCAGCAGCGGATCCGACTGCTGCCGGCCCGGGTGGTGGTCTATCTCGTCCTGGCGGGTTGCCTGTTCGCCGAACTCGGCTACGGGCAGGTGTGGCAGAAACTGACCGCCGGTCTGGCCGGGCTGGACCTGGCCGAGCCGTCCTCGGGGACGTTACGTGAGGCACGGCAGCGGCTCGGGTCCGCGCCGCTGCGGGCGTTGTTCGACCTGCTCCGCGGCCCGGCGGTCACCACGGCGAACCACGCCGTGCGCTGGCGGGGGCTGCTGGTGACCGCGATCGACGGGACCACGATGTCGGTAGCCGACGCCGAGGCGGTCCGGGCCCGTTACCGCAAACAACGGGGTAACCACGGCGGGGCCGGCTACCCGGCCCTGCGGCTGAGTGTCCTGCTGACCTGCGGCACCCGCTCGATCATCGACGCCGTGTTCGGCCCGATCAGCACCGGTGAACTCGACCAGGCCCGCACCCTGGCCCGTAGCCTGCGGGCCGGGATGCTGCTACTGGCCGACCGCAACTACGCCGCCGCCGACCTCATCACCACACTCGCCGCGACCAAGGCCGACCTGCTGATCCGCTGCAAGAACGGCCGCCGCCTACCCGTGATCACCCGCTACCGCGACGGCTCATGGCTATCGACCATCGGCACCCTGCGCGTGCGGGTCATCGACGCCCAGATCAGCGTCACCACCACCGACGGCACCCGCACCGGTGGCTACCGGCTGATCACCACCCTGCTCGACCCGCACACCCACCCCGCCGGCGAATTGATAAAGCTGTATCACCGCAGATGGGAAATCGAAACCGCCTACCTGGAGATCAAATCCAGCATCCTCGGCGGCCGGGTCCTACGCGCACGCACCCCCGACGGCATCGACCAGGAGATCTACGCCCTGCTCACCGTCTACCAGGCCCTCCGCACCGCCATGACCGATGCCACCGACAGCCAGCCCGCCACCAACCCCGACCGAGCCAGCTTCACCACCGCCCTGAACACCGCCCGCGACCAGATCACCAACGCCACCGGCGTCATCGCCGACACCGTCATCGACCTGGTCGGCGCCATCGGCCGCGCGGTCCTGGCCCACCTGCTACCCGACCGCCGGATCCGGGTGAAAACCCGGATGATCAAACGCTCAAACTCCAAGTACCAAGCCCGCGGACCCAACGTAGACCGGCATAGCTACAAAGCCACCATCGCGATCGACATCATCACAAACCATTGCGAAACACCCGCCGGACCTTAACCGAGCGGCGTTG
>NZ_JBDPMC010000202.1:0-1504 GCF_039871625.1 Micromonospora sp. B11E3
TGGCGGGGTGCGCGGTGTCGGTTGGGGCTGCCGGGTGGGCGTCCGGGGCCTGGCCGGGTGGGTTTTGGTGCCTGTGCGGGATGGCTGGTCTTCGGCCGGAGGTTCCGAAACCCGCGGCGGACCCGGGCGGGGCTCAGGCGTTCGGGTCGGGTGGGGTCGGCGGGTCGTTCCCAGGGACGGCGCAGGTCGTCGGTGAGGCCGCGGGCCAGCCGTAGTTGGGTGTGTGCGGTGAGGATCAGCCAGGTCCAGGTGTCGGCCGCGTTCGGATCGCGCAGGCGGGGTCGGGTCCAGCCGAGGGTCTGTTTGAGCAGCCGGAAGGTGTGCTCGAGGTCAAAGCGGCGTAGGTAGGCCTGCCAGAGCAGATCAACCTGGGCGGCGGTCAGATCGGGCGTGGAGCACCACAGCCAGATCGGTTTGGGGTGGTGACCGGAGGGGACGCGGTCGACGGTCAGCCGCAGCAGAGTGCCTTCCAGGATCGGCAGCGGTCCGGTGTGGCTGATCCAGGCGGCGCGGCGGGTCAGCCGGGGATGTACCCGGTTGAAGGCGAGGGCTTGTGCGGTGCCGTAGCGGGAGGTGGCGGTGTGGGTGTGGTGGGTTGGCTGGGGCCAGGTGGTCTCGTCGGACAACCGCAGTTCCGGGCCGTGGTGGCGAGGCCGGCCGATCGTGGTCGGGGTGCGGGCCGGTGCCGGTAGGCGCATCACCCGGCTGGAACGCAGCCGCCCGAGGATCTCGACCGGCAGATCACGCAGGTCGTGGGTCAGGCGGGCGGAGTCGTAGCCTGAGTCGGCCACGATCAGGATCGGCGGGTCACCCGCACGCCAGTGTCCGGCGGTGATCAGCCGGTCCACGACCTGGCGCACCTGCGCACAGGTCACGGCCGTCTCGTCGTCGGCCGGACCGAGCCGGACCGCGTCGAGCAGGGCGGTCCAGGAGGTAGCGCCGGTCTCCAGGGCGGCCACGATCGAATACGGCCAGCCGGGGATCCGCTGGTCCTGGGCGCGGGTCTGCCCGGTCACGTGGCAGTAGAGCCGGTCCGGGCTGGTGTGGGCTTCCCGGCGCAGCCACGCGGACACGTCCACCGCAAGCACGATCCGCCCGTCAGCGGCCAGCGGGACCGGCAACGCGGCCACGGCTCGGCGCAACCGGGCCAGTTCCAGACGCCCGTGGTTGACCGCATCGTAGAGCGCCCCATGACCGCGGCGATGTTCGGCGGTCAGGCTCAATCCGACCAAGCTGTCCACCGGGCCATCCGCGCACAACACCGCGTCGGTCAGCTCGAACAGGGCGTCCGCCCGACGGGTCAGACAGGCGTAAAACTCTTCCCGGAACTCTGCGAGTCGCCGCAGCGACTCGACGCGGCCAGCGGGGTCGGGCACACTGCTCATCACGGCCTTCGGTTGTGAGTCATGTTCTTCTTTGGCGAGACGACATGATCACCGAAGGCCGTCTTCGTGTCCACCCACGACAGCGCGAAACATCAGGCCAGAGAGCCGAAGGTTAAAAA
>NZ_JBDPMC010000203.1:0-1481 GCF_039871625.1 Micromonospora sp. B11E3
CAGGGCCCCGGCGTTGTTTCGTATTGTCCGGTTATGTAATGAAAACGCTGATGTTGAGGGCTGGATAGCAGGCGAGCACGACTTCTGCTGATCTTTCGGGTGCCTAGCCAGAAAGATCCACTCAGGAGTCGTGCTCGTGCCGATATCTTCCCCGATCAGCCCTGTTGTTGACCACCTCGCGGACTTGGCCCTGTGGGAGGCCGAGCTCGCGTCCGACCCGCAGGCCGTGGCGTCGTCGCTGGCCCACCGGCTGGCTCAGGTGCCCGACCCCCGCGGGGTGCGGGGCCGTCGACACCGCCTCGTGGTGATCCTGGTGCTGGCCGCGTGCGCGACCCTGGTCGTGGGCAACGATTCGGTGGCGGCGATCTGGCAGTGGGCGGCCGGCGCCAGTCAGGATGTCCTGGCCCGTATCGGTGCCCGCTACGACGCGTTGACCGGCCGGTATCTGGTGCCCAGCGAGCGGACCTTCCGCCGGGTCCTGACCAGTCTGGATGGCGACGCCCTCGACCATGCGGTCGGCGGGTACGTCACCGACGTGATCCGCGGTGTCAGCCCTGCCCCGGTCCTGCCCGCCACGGCCAGCCCGGTCGAACGCGAGCAACGCCGCGCCGCAGTCCGCGCGGTCACGCACCCGGTCCCGGCCGGGCTGCTGCCGGCCGCCGCGATCGACGGGAAACTTCTACACGGCACCGTCACCACCACCGGCCGGGTGTTCCTGGTCGCCGCCATCGACCACCGCACCGGAACCGTCCTAGGGCAGCGTCAGGTCGCGGACAAACGCGGCGAGAACACGGTCATCGAGCCCCTGCTGTCCGGATTGGACGCGGCCGGGATGGTCCTGACCCTGGACGCCCTACACACGACCAAGAAGACCGCCCGGCTGATCACCGGCGATCTGCACGCCCACTACGTCCTGATCCTGAAGGCCAACCAGCCCCTCGCGCTGCGAGCAGCCCAGGCACTGCTGTCCGGAACCGACACCGAGTTCGCCGACTACACCGGCATCGACACCGACCGCGGCCACGGACGCACCGAACGGCGCATCCTGCGCGTGGCGCCCGCGGACGACGCTCTCTTCCCCGCCGCCCGGCAGGTGTTCCGGCTACGCCGCGACACCGGCGGCCTCGACAACGTCCGAACCCGCAAAGAAATCGTCTACGGCATCACCAGCATGCCCACCGACCTGGCCGGCCCCGCCCACCTCAACCACTACGCACGCGAGCACTGGTGCGTGGAGAATCGGCTGCACTGGGTCAGAGACGTCACTTTCCGCGAGGACAATTCCCAGCTCAGGACCCGTTCCGCACCCCGCGCCCTGGCCACTTTCCGCAACCTCGCCATCGGCACCTACCGACTCGCCGGACGCGCCAACATCGCCCACGCCCGCCGCGACCTACACAACCGCACCGATGTCTTCGCCGTCTACGGCATCTAGCAAACCATCACCAAGCCGGACAGAAAGAAACAACGCCGGGGCCCTG
>NZ_JBDPMC010000204.1:0-1478 GCF_039871625.1 Micromonospora sp. B11E3
CCGATTTTCTGTGTAACGTCCTATCCTGTCTAACTATCGGACATCGACGGGGATGCGGCCCGGGAAGAAGATTTCCAGTGAGTTCAGGGCCTGCTTCCAGCCGTGTACGCCGGCGCCTTCGACGAGGCGGGGCGGTGCGGTGCGGGTGTTGGCGGGCTTGCCGGCCTCAGCGGCGCGTTGGCGGGCTCGCTTGTCCTCGATGTCGGCGATGGCCAGCCAGATCAGCTTGACCACGGCGTCGTCGGTCGGGAAGTGTCCGCGATTCTTGATGACCTTTCGGATCTGGTAGTTGAACGACTCGATCGCGTTGGTGGTGTAGATGATCTTCCTGATCTCGGGTGGGAAGGCGAGGAACGGGGTGAACCTGTCCCAGGCCCGTTCCCAGACAGCGACCGCGGCGGGGTAGCGCTTACCGAGTGGGCTGTCGGCGAAGGCGAGCAACGCGGTCTCGGCGGCCTCCACCGTCGGGGCGGTGTAGATCTCCTTGAGCGCGGCGACCATTGTCCGACGATCCTTGTAGGACACGAACTTCATCGCCGCGCGGATCAGGTGCACGACACACGTCTGGACCGTGGTGTGGGGCCACACGGCTTCGATCGCCTCGGGTAGGCCGGTCAGCCCGTCGCAGCAGGCGATGAGAACGTCCCGCACACCACGGTTACGCAGCTCGGTGCACACCTGCATCCAGAACTTCGCGCCCTCCGCGGCGGCCACCCAGATGCCGAGCACGTGCTTGACCCCGTCCACGCCGACCCCGACGACGAGGTAGCAGGCCTTGTTACGCACCTGCCCGCCGTCACGCACCTTCACCATGAGGCAGTCGACGTAGACGATCGGGTACACCTCGTCCAGGGGCCGGTGCTGCCAGGCCTTGACCTCGTCGAGGACCTCGTCGGTGATGGTGGAGATCGTGTCCGGGCCGACCTCGGCGCCGTAGACGCGGTGCAGGTGATGGGAGATGTCCCGCACCGTCATCCCACCCGCGTACAAGCTGATGATCACATCCGACAGGCCACCCAGGCGGCGGGCGTTCTTGGGCACCAGCATCGGGGTGAACGTGCCCGCCCGATCCCGCGGCACCCTCACCTCGACCGGACCGACCTCGGTCTGCACCGTCTTCGCCGTCGACCCGTTACGGGAGTTACCGCTGCCGTTACCCGCCGCATCATGCTTGGCATAGCCCAGATGCTCGGTCAACTCCGCCTGCAGGCCCCGCTCCAGAACCGCCTTGACCAACTCGGACAGGAACCCGCCCGGCCCGGTCAACCGCAGCCCGTCACCCTTGACCTGAGCCAGCATCGCGTCCATCGCCTGCTTGTCCAGCAACTCCGCGACCGCCTTACGGGCCGCCTCACGCGCCGCCGTCTCATCCACCACCGGCCCGGCCAGGGGCAGCCGCAGCCCATCCGCCGCGACCCGCTCAGCCAGCGCCTCGACCTCACCATCAACCCCGACGGGTGTGTCGTACTGCCCCACCA
>NZ_JBDPMC010000205.1:0-1473 GCF_039871625.1 Micromonospora sp. B11E3
TTGATCATGCTCGCAGCTCATCACTTGTGACCATCCGAACTAGACACTCAGATGATCACTGACGGGCTGCGAGCCCTTCACTCTCGGGTCGGCTCAGCCACAAACCCCGCTCAAGTTCGAAGAGCCGCCATACAGCTCTCGAAGGAACGCAGCTGCGGTAGTCGACGGCCAAATTCGGTCCATCAGGGGATCCAACACCTGCCGGATACCGCTGACGCCCCCTCGGCGGAAGTCGTTTGACCCGTCCTCGGCCAGCAGGTCGAACATCGCTTCGGGCAGTAGCTGGCGAAAGAGCTGGCGGCGCTCGGAGTAGGTGCCACCGCTGCTACGGCAACGGGCAATGGTTGCGGTGACGGCCTCTGCCGGCAACGTGATCCGCTGTCGGTTGATTACGACACGTAGGTGTTTCTGGTTGTCGGGAAGACCGACCCGCGCATAGAGAGCCCTCTCCACGAGGCCCACCATGCGTGGATCGCCCTTGAGCCGAACGACCTCGGTCGGCTCGGTGCGACCCCTACGGACCGGGGGGTGGAGCTGATGAACATCGAGCTGCTCTACGCTGGTATCACCGAGAGTGGGAAGCACCATCCGGGTGTACCTGGTGAAGGTCGGGTTGGGGCCGATGATGAGGACTTTTTCTGCCGTGAGCTGGTCCCGGTAGTTGAACAGGAGCCAGGAGACCCGGTGCAGCGCGATGGCCGTCTTCCCCGTCCCTGGCCCGCCCTGGACGACCATCACGCCTTCCAGAGGCGTCTGGATTAGGTCGAACTGCGCAGCCTGGATCGTGCGAACGATGTCCTGCATCGACCCAGTGCGGTTGCGCTCCAGCTCCGCCAGCAGCGTGTCAGACGGCCGTTCCCAGCTTTCTAGCTCTGCGATCTCGGCGGACAGCTCCGCCAGGATCGTGTCGGTGAAGCTTTGGATCATGTTGCCCTTGCAGCTGAAGTCGCGCTTGAGGTACAGCCCGCGGGGATCAGCATGGGTCGCCTTGTGGTACCGGGCCGCTGCTGGTGCCTGCCAGTTGACAACAACGATGTTTGACTCGTCATCGAAGATGGCGTGATACCCCAGGTACAGGCTCTCCCCGGACTCGTCGTCCATCCGGGCGAAAGCGACGGCATCGTCGGGCTTGCCGAGCCTTTCCTGCCGAGCCTTGGCGTCGCGGCGGATGCGGGCAGCAGCACCGCTATTCGCTGCGGCGTCCGCTGCGCTACCGAGGTTAAGGCGCATCCGCTCGCGATGCTCCCACGCTGCGTCGAAATAGTCCTGCTCGCGCTTCAACTCGACCGGGTCGACAGTCACCTGAAACTCCCGCTGAACTCGTCGGCGGACCAGGCGGCGACGAGATTGAGCCTTTCCGCGTAACGGTGTGAGTGCGGCGGGTAGCGGTGCTGGTGGCCGGTGCGGACACGCCCGGACCCGTTGTGGTGCAAGGGAAAGACGCAGAACCCCGGTATGAAGTGGTCCTCTCAC
>NZ_JBDPMC010000206.1:0-1471 GCF_039871625.1 Micromonospora sp. B11E3
TAGTTGGACTGGGATCTAACTACTCTTCCGGCTGGGAGGCGCCTTCATGCGGTTGGTCACCTTCGACACCGGCGCCGGCGCCGAGATCGGCGTCCTCCACGGCGATCTCGTGGTGCGCCCGGCCGCCACCCTGCGGGCTCACCAGGTGTACCGCGACGGCCCCGGTACCGTGTCCCGCGCCGCGGAACTGCCCGAGGAAATGGTGGCGTTCTTCCAGACAGGTGCCCACGGACGCGCACTGGCGGCCGAGGCGGTCGCCCTCGTGGACCAACACAGTGCCCGCGGGGACGAACTGCACGACAACGGACGGCCCGTCGCCCACCCGGTCGCAGACGTTCGTATCCTCGCCCCGGTGCCCCGGCCACCGCGGGTACGGGACTACCTGACCTATCGGGCACACGCGAGCGGAGCCGGTCTCACGACGCCACCGGCGCTCGCCGCGATGCCGATCTGCTACAAGTGCAACGCCGACTCGATCATCGGCCCGGACGAGCCGTTGCTCTGGCCGTCCTACACGGAGCAGCTCGACTTCGAGCTCGAGGTCGGCTTCTTCACCTCCCGGGGCGGCCGGGACCTCACTCCGGAGCAGGCGGCCGGCTACATCGCAGGCGTGACGATCTTCAATGATGTCAGCGCCCGCGACATCCAGTTCTTCGAGATGTCAATGTCGATCGGGCCGTCGAAGGGCAAGGACTTCTGCACGGCGATGGGACCGTGCGTGCTCACGATGGACGAGGTCAACGAATGGGACATCCGGCTCAGCGCCCGCGTCAACGGTGAGACCTGGGCCACCGGTACGACCGCCGACCGGCAGTTCTCCTTCGCCGAGGTACTGGCCTGGGCATCGCTCGACGAGGACGTGCGACCCGGAGAGTTCCTCGCGGTCGGAACCGTCGGCGGTGGCTGCGGACTCGAACTCGACCGGTGGATTCGCTCGGGCGACGTCGTCGAACTCGAGGCGTCCGGCATCGGAACCTTGCGCAATCCAGTGGGCGAACGGCGCGTCCCGCCGCCCGGGGCCGGCCTTCGCAGCTATCACGGGGCTCCACCGGTGCACCTCTGAGATCCCATGGCCTACCCCGCGCCGCCTCGAAGGTTGGGAATCGGGTGGGGTCGGCTGTGCTCGTTCTCGCGGCCGGCTCATCACGCAACTCCACGGCCTGGGACAGACCGTCACCCTCGCCAAGGCCGCGTAGGTCACTTGGGTCGATTCTCTTTACAACCAACTATCTGGAGCGAACCCATCATGTTGCTGAACGGCGACGAACACCCGGCCGACGCGAACACCCTGCTCGACCAGAGAGCAGCGGCAACTCCGACCGCCCCCTTCCTGGTGTTCGAGCGCGACGACGGGACGATCACCGAGGTCACCTACGCGGAACAGGTGCGCCGAGCCGCCGCGACTGCCGATCTGCTGGCACGGCTCGGCGTACGAGCCGGGGACCGGGTCCACCTGATGACCGCCAACTGC
>NZ_JBDPMC010000207.1:0-1452 GCF_039871625.1 Micromonospora sp. B11E3
CTCCAAGTACCAAGCCCGCGGACCCAACGTAGACCGGCATAGCTACAAAGCCACCATCGCGATCGACATCATCACAAACCATTGCGAAACACCCGCCGGACCTTAACCGAGCGGCGTTGCGGCTAGTGGACCTGGTGCGCCGCTGTCAGGCGTACCGGGCGGCGCGGGCCGACCAGTCGTAGGTGGCCCTGATCCAGTTGCGCCGCGCGGCGAGGAAGGCGCCCACCGCGGGAACGCCGGCCCCGAGCAGCTCCGCCTCCCGCTCGGCGTACGTGGCCAACGCCCGGTTGAACCGGTCGGCGGCGATGCGCAGCGCCGCCGGCTCGTCCTGCCCGGTCTCGGCCGCGATCGCGCTGACCAGGTTGTGCGCGTCCGGGCCCGAGCGGTGCTCCTTGCCGTACGAGAACAGGTCGTTGCACCAGCAGACCAGGTCCCCGGCGAGGGTCTCGACGCCGACCAGTTCGGGGGAGACCCGGCGGGCCGCCCCCGGCGGCGCGTCGTACGCCAGGTCGGTGAGGGTGAAGGCCGGATGCACGGCGCCGGTGTGCCGGCGCAGCTGGACGTACTCGGCCACCCCGGGCACCCGCCGGTGCTGCCGGTTGGCCGCCTCCCACAGCAGCGCCAGCAGGTAGTCGCGCACCTGGCTGACGAAGCGCAGCAGCAGCGCCGGCCGCCCGTGGGCGCCGGTGCGCCGGCAGAGGTCGTCCAGCGCGGCGGCGAGCGGACCGCCGGGCGGGGCGCCCGGGCCGCCGTGCCGGTCCAGCACGTCCAGCAGGCCGGCGACCACCGGGGCCAGCCGGGTGGGGTCGTCGCCGAGGCCGTCCTCGTCGCACGCGTCGTCGACGACGAACAGCCAGGTGACCAGGTCGGTCAGCAGCCGCAGCCGGTCGCCCGCCGCGTCCGGGCAGGTGCGCCCGGCCAGCTCGGCGGCGGCGGCCCGGCGCAGCCGGCCCAGGCGCCGCTCGTCGGCGACCAGCCCCAGCGCCCGGGCCCAGTCCAGGCTCTCCTCCGCGGCGCGGTCGGTGTCCGCGTGCCGTTGTGCGTGGTACGGCGGTTCGTGCAGTGCCGAGAGCGCGAAGCTCCGCATGTGCGCCCCTCCGTCCGGGCGCCCCGGGCCGGGGCGCCCGGACGAGGGTACGACAGTGTGAATCGGCGTCCATGTTTGGGCCGTGTGCTGGCAGCCGCGCCGGCGTCAGAGACCGTCGGGTAACCAGCTTCGAGCGTTCTGTTACGGGGAGACACGTCGATGCCAGGTGCTCGACAAATAGATCATCCCCGCCATGATCGCGTTGTGTGCGCAACTGCAACTGTGGCGGGGATGACGCCCGTTCATGCTATCCGTCGAGCTTGACCGATGCGATGTGGGCGATCCTCGCGCCCTTGATGCCGGTACGCGACCTGCGTAAAGGCGGCCGGCCCCGCAAGTACGGCGATCGGCTGATCCTGGATTCG
>NZ_JBDPMC010000208.1:0-1446 GCF_039871625.1 Micromonospora sp. B11E3
CAACGACGAACACGGCGACGACCGCGACCACAACCAACGCGGCAGCGCCACCATCGACGACAGCGCCATCACCGCCAACAACGCCGGACGACGCGGCGGCGGCATCTTCAACGGCGACCCCGACTTCGGCCCGAAGAAGGAGGACAGCGAGGCCGTCGTCACCCTGCGCGACAGCAAGGTCGAGAACAACACGGCCACCAACGGCGGCGGCATCTTCAACAACCGCGGCACGGTCGTCCTCACCAACACCAAGGTCAAGAAGAACACGGCCACCGGCACCGACAAGCCTCACGACGTGGCCGGCGGCGTCGTCAACAACGACGGCACGGTCAAGGTCGACGACGAGTCCATCATCACCGACAACGACCCCCGCAACTGCGCCGGCAAGGTCCCCGGCTGCTTCGCCTGACGGCAGGCCGATCACATAGAGAAGAGGGAGAGCCCCTTCCGAACGCTTCTGCGGCGGGAGGGGCTCTCCCGTCGTACCTGCCCCCCTCGTCCGGCTTCGCACCGACATGAGCGGGCCCGACTCCTAACGTGCACTTCTTTCGCGTATGCCCTCGTCGTGAAGAAGATTCTCATACGGTGTGGTTCAGAAGCTACAACCGATTTGTAGCCAGGGCGCCCGCCTGATGGCGGAGCACCTTGTCTGGTACGAGGAGAGAGCAGAGAGCTCCTATGTCCAACTACCTTCCGAAGAGCACCGATACGACGGGGCAGGTGACCGGGGCTGCGCCGCGTCACCGCAAGCTGTGGATCGCCACGGGCGTGGTGGGCCTGACCGGGGTGGTCAGCCTCGCTGCGGTGGGTGCCGCCACGGGCGCCGGGGCCGCCGGGGTGGGTCGCGTTGCTGGCAACCTCAAGTGGTCCACCACCGAGCAGTTCGTCAAGGACGACGGGCCGGACCGGGACGATCACAACCGTGACGACGACTGGAACTCCGACGATCACGACGAGGGCCAGGTTCGTGAGGTGCGCTGCGACGACGACGCGTTGGTGGAGGCGTTCGTCCGGCTCAACAACGAGGAGGGCGGCACGCTGAAACTCGCCCGCGACTGCGAGTACGAGCTGGAGGACCACGACAAGAAGAACGGATCAGCCCTACCGACGATCCACCAGCGCATCAAGATCAAGGGCGACAACTCCACGATCAAGCGCGACTCCCAGGACGCGTTCCGAATCTTCACCGTCGGCGAAGGCGGCGAACTCACCCTCAAGGGCGTCACCGTCAAGGACGGCAACGCCTCCCACGAGAAGAAGAAGGACGAACAAGAACCCTGGCAGAACGCCATGTCCGCCCCCGCCGGCCCCGCCGCACCCGGCACACCCACCGCGCCAGGCGCCACAGCCGGCACACCCACCGCGCCAGGCGCCACAGCCGGCGCACCGGGCACCGCCCCCGCCGGACCGGCGACTGCGCCTGGCGGAGCGGGAGCCGCACCTGGC
>NZ_JBDPMC010000209.1:0-1380 GCF_039871625.1 Micromonospora sp. B11E3
CGACGACGGGACGATCACCGAGGTCACCTACGCGGAACAGGTGCGCCGAGCCGCCGCGACTGCCGATCTGCTGGCACGGCTCGGCGTACGAGCCGGGGACCGGGTCCACCTGATGACCGCCAACTGCCCGGAGTTCCTGGACGTCTGGTTCGGCTGTGGCCGGCTCGGTGCCGTCACCGTCCCCGTGAACCCGCTCTCCACCGTTGCCGAGACCGCGCACCAGCTGCGGGAGTCGCGAGCCGTCCTGTCCGTCGTGGCACCAACCCTGCGGGACACAGCGCTCGCGGCCGGCTCCGTGCCCGTCCTGACCACCGTCGAACTCAACGAGCGGCGCCGGCTGCCGAACTCGGCGGCGCCGCACGTCGCACGGGACGGCCTCGCCGCCATCATGTTCACCTCAGGCACGACCAGCGCACCCAAGGGAGTCCGGGTAACCCACGCGAACTACGCCCGGGTCGGCGCCGCGATGGCCGGGCACCTGGCCATGAGCGACAGCGATCGCTGGCTCGTGACGCTGCCGCTGTTCCACGCGAACGCGCAGTATTACTGCCTGATGTCCGCACTGACCGTGGGTGGATCGGTCGCGCTGACCTCACGGTTCTCCGCGTCCCGATGGCCACGCCAGGCACGGACGCTTCGCCCGACGCTGGCCAGCCTGTTCGCGGCGCCGGTACGAATGGTGCTGGCCCGGACCCAGCCGGACGCCGCCGACGCCGTGAACAAGCTGCGGCTGGTCCTCTTCGCCCAGAACCTCGCACCGGCGCACGCCGAGGAGTTCGAGTCCCGGTTCGGCGCACTGCTCGTCCAGCTCTACGGCATGACCGAGACCGTGCTGCCCCCCTTCGTCAACCCTCCGGACAGCCGCCGGTCCTGGGACTCCATCGGCCGCCCGCTCCCCCATCTCGAGATCCGCCTGGTCGACGCAAACGGCCAGCCCGTACCGCCGGGCACCCCCGGCGAGCTGCATGTGCGCGGCAATCCCGGGGTGGACATCACCGACGGCTACGACGGGCGCCCGGCCGAGACCGAGGACCTGCTCTCGGGCGGCTGGCTTCGCACGGGCGATCTGGTTCGCATGGACGACGACGGTCGCGCCCACTTCGTCGACCGGGCAAAGGACATGGTGAAGCGGGCCGGCGAGAACGTTTCCGCGACGGAGGTCGAACAGGTGATCGGCACCCATCCCGCAGTACTCGAAGCCGCCGTCCACGGAGTGCCAGACGAGATCTACGACGAAACGATCGTCGCGCACGTTGTCCTGCAACCGGGCGAGGAAACCACTCCCGAGGAGCTGATCGCCTGGTGCCGCGGACACCTCTCGACCTTCAAGATCCCCGACCGGGTGATCGTGCGTGCCGAGCTACCCCGCACCAGCGTCGG
>NZ_JBDPMC010000021.1:0-98774 GCF_039871625.1 Micromonospora sp. B11E3
CGGCACACCCACCGCGCCAGGCGCCACAGCCGGCACACCCACCGCGCCAGGCGCCACAGCCGGCGCACCGGGCACCGCCCCCGCCGGACCGGCGACTGCGCCTGGCGGAGCGGGAGCCGCACCTGGCACCGCACCGACTGGACCGGGCACCGCCCCGGCTGGACCGGGCACCGCCCCGGCTGGACCGGGCACCGCCCCGGCTGGGTCGGGCACCGCCCCGGCTGGGTCGGGCACCGCACCGGCTGGGTCGGGCACCGCCCCGGCTGGGCCGGGCACCGCGCCTGGCGGGTCGGGGGTCGTGCCAGGCGCACCAGGCACCATGCCTGGTGCGGACTGGTCCAGCAAGCCCGACGAGGGCGCCGACGGCGGCGCCGTACTCGTCAAGCGCGGCGGCACCCTGAACCTGGAAGACAGCAAACTCGCCCACAACAACGCCAGCGGCAACGGCGGCGCCATCGCCAACTTCGGCCGCACCGTCCTCGAACGCACCACCATCGAGGACAACCACGCCAAGGGCAACGGCGGCGGCATCTTCAACACCGGCGTCCTCAAGATCAAGGAATCCCGCATCACCAACAACACCGCCGGCGCAAACGGCGGCGGCATCGCCAACGGCGACACCAAGGAGCACAAGGACTCCCACGAGCCCAAGACCTCCACCTACGAACCCAAACTCACCATCGACAACCGCGCCACCGGAACCGTCGAAATCACCAAGAGCACCATCAGCCACAACACCGCCAACGGCAACGGCGGCGGCATCTACACCAACAACGGCTTCGTCGACATCTCCTTCGCCGAGATCAAGGACAACACCGCCTGCGACAGCGGCGGCGGCATCTACGCCAAGGACACCGTCCTACACCTCAAGAAAGTCACCGTCGAAAACAACAAAGCCAGCAACGACGGCGGCGGCATCTTCAACACCGCCACCAACAAGAAGAAGAACGACAAAGACAAGTCCTACAACGACGAACACGGCGACGACCGCGACCACAACCAACGCGGCAGCGCCACCATCGACGACAGCGCCATCACCGCCAACAACGCCGGACGACGCGGCGGCGGCATCTTCAACGGCGACCCCGACTTCATCCCGGGGCCGGTGAAGGACAACGACGCGATCGTCACCCTGCGACACAGCAAGGTCGAGAACAACACGGCCGGCAACGGCGGCGGCATCTTCAACAACCGGGGCACCGTCCGCCTCATCGACACCAAGGTCAAGAAGAACACCGCGAACGACACCAACAAGGCGTACGACGTCGCCGGCGGCGTCGTCAACAACGACGGCACGGTCAAGGTCGACGACGAGTCCATCATCACCGACAACGACCCCCGCAACTGCGCCGGCAAGGTCCCCGGCTGCTTCGCCTGATCGCAGGCACGGTCGGTAGCCACGGACGGTGACGCCGACCAGGGGTTCTCCGGCCCCGCTCGGGAACGATCCACACGGATCCACCGGGCGGGGCCGGTCCCGTCCGGCCCCCTGCCTCTGCGTGGCCCGCAACGACCGGTGGGGCCGCACGGCCCCGGGGCCCGGACGTGGGTCGGCCCCCTCCGCCAGGGGCGGAAGGGGGCCGACCTGTACCAGGGGCCTACTTCTGCACGAAGACCGCCACGCTGCGGGCCGGCACGGTGAACGTGCCGGTGCCCTGATCGAACGACGCGGTACGCAGCACCGGGTCGGCGGAGGCCCGCAGGACCGGGTGCAGTTCCACGTCCGCCCCGCGCAGCCCGGCCAGCCGCTGGGTCGCGGCCTGCGGGGTGGCGTTGAAGACGACCGTCACGGACTTCCACTTCCCGTCGAGCCCGCGGGCGTCGAGGGTCATGGTGAGCACGCCCGGGGTCTCGGCGGTGCCGGAGAGCGGGAAGGCGACCCGCTGCTGCACCTGATCGGCCGTGGCCAGCCCGAACACCGGCGAGGACCGGCGGATGCGCAGCAGCTCGGCGTACCGGGCGTCGGCCAGGTCGATCGCCGCGCAGTCCGGCACCAGCCTCGGGTCGGCCAGCAGCGGCTTCGCGTACGGCCACTTGTCCTGGTTGTCGGCGGCGGGCGGCAGGCCGGCGCCGAAACCGTTGCCCTGGGCGCAGTCCCAGCGGATCTGGTTGAACCAGTCCCCCGAGTTGTACGAGTTGCGGTCCAGCGACTTGGACCGCAGCCGCTCCGAGCCGGCCGTCACGAACCCGGCCCCCTGCCCGAGGGCGGTGGTGCCCAGCGCGAGCACCTGCATCCGGGCCCGGTCGGCCGCCGGCGTGTCCTGCGGCAGCTTGTACGCCAGCGCGTCGTACAGGATCTCGTTGTCGTGCGCGTCGACGTACGTGACCGCCTCGCCCGGCGCGGCGGTGTAGCCGGCCGGCGAGCCGTTGTAGTCGACCTGGGCGCCGGTGACCTGCCGTCCGGCCGAGTCGGTGAACCGGTAGCCGCGCAGGTTGCCGGTCAGCCCGACCTTGATCAGGTCGTGCTGGTGCAGCAGCCGCTCCCGCTGCTGCTCGGCGGTGCCGTTGACCGGGTCGCCGTTCGGGTCGGTGAACAGCCCGGAGGCGAAGCCCTGCAGCCGCGGGTTGCCGTCGAACGGCCCGCCGCCGCGAACGCCGTCGCGGAGCCGGTCGTTGAACGTGGCGATGCCGGTGCCGGCCATGTTGGCCTGGGTGGCCTGGACGAACCGGGCGTCGTTGGCGACCTCGCCGAAGTTCCAGCCCTCGCCGTACAGCAGGATCTTCTTCCCGTCGACGCCGTCGCGGTCGACGGTGAGCTTGTCGAGCGCGGCCCGCACGGCCAGGATGTTCGCCTTCGGGTGGTGGCCCATCAGGTCGAACCGGAACCCGTCCACCTTGTACTGCCGCGCCCAGGTGACCAGGGAGTCCACCACGAGCTTGCCCATCATGGCGTGCTCCGGGGCGGTGTTGGCGCAGCAGGTCGAGTTGGCGACCGTGCCGTCCTCCAGGAGCCGGTGGTAGTAGCCGGGGACGATCTGGTCGAGCACCGACTTCGGGTCCGTCCCGGAGGCCGACGTGTGGTTGTAGACCACGTCCATGACGACCCGCAGGCCGGCGTCGTTGACCCCGGCGACCATCTGGCGGAACTCGGTGGTCCGCTTCGCCCCGGCCGGGTCGACGGCGTAGCCGCCCTCCGGCACGGTGTAGTGCAGTGGGTCGTACCCCCAGTTGTAGCCGTCGGTGTCGGCCACGGCCGCGACACACGCCTGCTGCCGGTCGGAGTCCGCCGGCAGGGCGGCCAGGTCGCAGGCCGGCTGCCGCTGCTCGGCCCGGCGCTCGGGGATGGTGGCGAAGTCGAACGCCGGCAGCAGGTGCAGGTAGGTGACGCCGGCGTCGCCGAGCGCCCGCAGGTGCGTCATGCCGGCGGTCGCCGGGTCGGTGAAGGCGAGGTAGGTGCCCCGCCGCTCGGCGGGCACGGTGGTGTCGGCGATGGAGAAGTCCCGGACGGAGACCTCCTGGATCTGCGCCTTCGACGGCGGCACCGCCGCGGGCTTGCGCAGGTGCGCCCAGCCCTTCGGGGCGAGGGCCGGGTCGTCGAGGTCGACGATCTGGGTGTGCGTGGAGTTCGGCGCGAGGGCCACCGAGTACGGGTCGGTCACCGCGGCGGTGACGATCCGCTGCGCGGCCGGCTGCCACGCCTCGATCCGGTACCGGTAGTACTTCCCGGCCCAGCTGCGCGGCCCGCGCACCGACCAGACGCCGGTGCGGTCGTCGCGGTTCATCGCGACGGTCCGCGGCTCGGCGGTCGGCGAGTCGAACAGTTGCAGCGCCACGGTCCGCGCGGTGGGGGCCCACACCGCGAGGGTGGGCACCCCGTCGGCGAAGGTCGCGCCGAGCCGCGCCCGGGTGGCGGCGGAGTAGACGTCGTCGAGCACGCCGGGCATCTGCACGCCGGTCGCGTTCAGCAGCGCGCCCTCGGCGTCCCGTTCGGTCACCGCGAGCTGCCCGCGCAGCGCCGCCGGCACCTTGGCCAGGTCACCGGGGTCGAGGGTGAATGCCTGGTACGCCCACAGGTGCGGGAACTCCGCGCGCTGGTCCTCGGTGAGCCCGTTGCGCTGCGCCCGCAGCGGCAGCGTCGGGTACGTCCCGGACAGCTCGCCGTCGACGACGCTCAGCCCGCCGGCCGGGGCGGCCACCAGGGCGTACGTCTTGCCGTCGGTCGGCCCGGTCTGCCAGGCGACGGTGGAGCGGTCGATCCAGTGCGCCTTCTGCTTGGTGATGTCCACGTCCCCGGATACCCCGGACGAGGTCGAGGGCAGCAGCCGACCCCGGGTGCCGGCGAGCAGCCACACCTCGCGTCCGGCGCCGGCGAAGTCCAGCCGCTGGTCCTCCGGCAGGTCCTTCTCGTCGCCGGAGTGGATGATGTAGCTCAGCCCGGTCGCCCCGGCGGACAGCGGCACCCGGAAGACGGCGCCGTAGGAGTCGATCCGCTCGGGCGGCAGCGGGCTCGACCAGTCGGTGGGGTTGGCGGCGCCGTCCCAGAGGTGCAGGCCCCAGCCGTCGTAGTTGTTGTCGGCCCGGCGGTAGTGGATGACGGCGGTGCCCTCGTCGACCGGCGGGGCGGGCTCGCCGGTGGCGGCCTGCCGGCTCGGGTAGAGCGTCGGGTCGCCCTGCTTGACCCAGACCTCGCCGGTCTGCGTCACGTCGATGCTGCGGTCGTTCGGGACGTCCTTGTTGCCGTTCTTGTCGACGACGAGGAAGCCCACCGACTTCGCGCCCGGCTTGAGCTTCACCCAGGCGAACCGGCCGAAGGAGTCCTCACCGGCGAACGGCTGGCCCTGCGGCCACGGGGTGGCGTACGCCGGGTCGATGTCGCCCCAGGTGTACAGGCCCCAGTCGGCGTACCCGCCGGCCGGGCGCTGGTAGTGCACGACCGCCCACTCCCGGGACGCGCCCTGGGCGGGGGTGCCGACCGTGGCGGTGGACCGGGCGGTGGCGGTGCGTCCCTTGCCGTCGGAGACGACGGCCTTGTACTCGATCTTCGTCCCGCCGGCCAGGCCGGTCAGGTCGTGGTGCACCGTGTACGGGGCCCGGCGGGCGCTGCCCAGCAGGGTCCACTTCCCGCCCGCCACCCGGGCGGCTACGGTGACGGTCGCCAGCGGGTCGCCGGTGACCTGGGCGGTGACGGCGGCCCGGGTGGCCACCGGCTCGTCCGGGGCGGGCGTGGTGATCGCGATCGACGGCGCGGCGTCGGCGTGCGGGATCGGGGCGCCGGCCCGCAGGACCACGGCGGACATCGCCGGCACGGTCAGGGTGAGTTTGCCGTCCGCCCCGGCGGCCGCGGTGGCCGAGCCGCCGTAGACGCCGGCGAAGGTGGCGCCGGCCGACCAGGTGTCCACGGTGACGGTCTGCGCGCTGTCGGCGTTGTTCACCGCGACGACGTACTCGGTGCGCTGGCGCGGGTCGATCCGGGAGAAGGCGAAGACGCCGGCGCCGTCGGCGGCGTACCGGGTGACCTGGACGCCGTCGCGCAGCGCCGGGTGGTCCTGGCGCAGGCGGCCCAGCTCGGCGATCGTCCGGTACAGCGGGTGGCTGGTGTCGTACTGGTCGCCGGCGTGGGTGCGGTCGGTGCCGATCAGGTCGTCGTCGAGGTAGTCGGGCACCTTCGAGGCGAACATGTCCTGCCGGGCGTCCTTGTCGCCGCCCGGGCCGGTGAAGCCCTGCTCGTCGCCGGAGTACACCACCGGCTGCCCCCGGGTGAGGAACATCAGCTGGTGGGCGAGCTGGTCGCGGCGCAGCTGGCTGGCGTCGTCGCCACCGGCGGCGGCGACGAACGAGCCGATGCGGCCCATGTCGTGGTTGCCGAGGAAGGTGGTCAGCCGGGTGGCGTCGGTGTCGCGGGCGGCGTAGAGGTCGTCGCGGGCGTACACGTCGGCGAGGGCCTTGGCGGAGCCGCCGGCCGCGCTGTAGCCGCGCGCGGCCTCCTGGAAGGCGAAGTCGAGGGTGGCCGGCAGGCCGCCGCGCCGCACGTAGGTGGAGGTGACCTCCTGGTCGGCGCTGTAGACCTCGCCGAACATGAAGAAGTCGGACTTGCCGGCCTGCTCGGCGGCCCGCGCGATGCCCTGGCTGAACTGCGGCCAGAACTCCAGGTTGGAGTGCTTGACGGTGTCCAGCCGGAAGCCGTCGACGCCCGTGTCGGCGATCCAGTCACCGTAGATCTTCGTCATCCCGCGCACCACCTCGGGGCGCTCGGTCCACAGGTCGTCCAGGCCGAAGAAGTCGCCGTACTCGCTGTTCTCACCGGCGAAGGTCGAGTCGCCCCGGTTGTGGTACATGGTGGGGTCGTTGAGCCACGCCGGCACCTTGACCTTCGCGTCGGCGGGGGTGGCGAACGTCGGGGTGTACGGGAAGGACTCCGCGTCGACCTCGGGGAAG
This sequence comes from Micromonospora sp. B11E3, assembly GCF_039871625.1. NCBI lineage: Bacteria > Bacillati > Actinomycetota > Actinomycetes > Micromonosporales > Micromonosporaceae > Micromonospora > Micromonospora sp. B11E3. The sequence continues at coordinate 6,376 of NZ_JBDPMC010000021.1, forward strand.
GCCCGGGTGCCGTCGGCGTAGTTGCGGTCCTCGAAGGGCCGCCCCTGCGCGTCGGTGTACGGGGAGGTCTTCTTGTCCACGTAGGTGTACGTGTTCTCGGCGTACTTGATGACGTCGGCGGTGTGGTTGACGATCACGTCGAGGTAGACCTTGATGCCCCGCTGGTGGGCCTGGCGGACCAGCTTCTTCAGGTCCTCGTTGGTGCCGAAGTGCGGGTCGACCTGGGTGAAGTCGGTGATCCAGTACCCGTGGTAGCCGGCCGATACGTCGTCGCCGCTGCCCTGCACGGGGCGGTTCTTGAAGACCGGGGCGAGCCAGATGGCGGTGGTGCCGAGGCCCTGGATGTAGTCGAGCCGGTCCATCACCCCCTTGAGGTCGCCGCCGTGGTAGAAGCCCTTGTCCTTCGGGTCGAGGCCGGTGCTGAGCCGGTCGCCCGTCAGTCCGCCGGAGTCGTTGCGCGGGTCGCCGTTGGCGAACCGGTCGGGCAGGACGAAGTAGAACTGCTCGGCGCGGCCGGCGTTCGTGCCGGCGGCGAGCAGGGCATCCGCGGAGGGCTCGGAGCGCCACTGCCGGGCGCCGGCGGCGGCGAGGGGGTCGGTGCCGGCGGAGCGGTCGGTGACGTCACCGCCGAGCTGACGCAGCGCGACGGGGGCGCCGACGAGGGCGAGGGTGAGGGTGGAGACCAAGGCGAGCAACGCTGTGCGGGACATCGGCGGGGGTTTCATCGACGGCCTCTCTCTGGTCGTGATCCGCCCGCACGCTAGCCCTTGCCGAAACATTCTGCAATAGCTTGCAAACCAAGTCGTAACAAAGCAGCGGTCTTGCGAAAAGCGGGGCTCAGAACACGGTGGAGGGCCGCGTACGGCCGGCTCGGCGACGCGCGGGGCGGACCGGCCGTCAGCCGAGGCCGGCGCAGTCGGCGCCGCCGACGGTGCAGCTCGTCGGCCGGCCGGCGCGGGTGCGGTCGTACTGGAACACCAGCGCCACGGAGTCGCCCGGCGCGAGGCGCGCGCCGCTGGTGAACGTCCAGGTGTCGCCCGAGCGGCTGACCCCGCCCTGCGCGGCGCCCTCGATCCAGGAGGTGACCAGCCTGGCCTCCGGGACCGTCACCCGGACCGTCCAGTCCTGGTCCGCGCCCGAGACGTTGCGCAGCAGCACCTCGCCGATGAAGGAACGGCTGAAGTCCTCGACCACCCGGTACGTGCCGGTGACGGGCTGCGGAGCGACCAGCGCCGACTCCGGCGGCGCGACCGACGCCGACCCGCCGGCCGAGGGGCTCGGGCCGCGCCCGGCGGACCGGCTGGGGCTGGGCGACGACGTGGCGCTCGGGGTGGACCGGGCCGCCAGCGGTGCGGGCGGCTCCGCCGCGGCGCGGCGCACCGACGGCGTCGGCGTCGGCAGCGCCACGGTGGCCACCGGCTCGGGCAGCACCAGCCCGACCGGCGCCCGCCCCCGGTACGCGCCGATCGCGATGACCAGGAGCACCACCATCACGACCACGCCGACCGACACGATGATCCAGGGCGAGGAGGCGACCGCGGCGCTCGCGTCGGGGGTCCGTCGTACACGACGGCTGCCGGACATACCCTCCCCTTCGACGGTCTGCGTCCGCAGAGCGTAGCGATCGGCGGCCACTCGCGGAAAGTGCCGAGGCATCAACCGACCGTCCTGAGGGTACGCCCGATCGGTCCTCCGGGACCGCCGCGGCGGATCAGACGATCCGGATCACCGTACAGATCACGAAGCCCTCGTCGGTGCGGCGCAGCACGTACCGGTAGCGCTCGCCCGGCACGTGCCGCCCCTGGCTGTCCAGGAACTCCCACTCCACCGCCACCTCCGTCAGCAGCGGGGAGAACGGGTGCACGTCCTCGATCGCGGCGTGCGCCGCGACCAGCTCGTGCTCGGTGTAGTCGGGTGCGGCGCCCACGAAGGACAAGGCCACCGCCGCCGGGGAGGCGAACGAGAAGCTGTACGAGTCGGCGACCACCAGCCCGGGCAGGGCGTAGCATCCGGCGACGGCGGCCACGTCGCCGGCGGTCAACGCGACGCCGTACCGGTCGAAGAATTCGGTCAGCGCGTCGAGATCGGTGGAGGCTGTCACGAGGACTGTGATTGCCGGCCGGCCGCCTCGGCAAACCCCCGCCGTCGGGCGGCGGGCCGGCGGGGCGCGGGCGGGTCCCGTGGGCGGCGGGCCGGCGCTCACCGGTGCGGGACGCGCACCTCGATCTCCGCGCCGAGCTGGGCGCCCCCGGTCAGACCGAGGTCGTCGCCGCTCCAGAACCGCCCCGGGTCGTACCAGTTCGGCCGGCGACCCGCGGGCAGCAGCCCCATGGCCTCGTAGGTCACCGCGACCACCTCGGCGCAGTACGCCGTCTCCAGTGCCCGGTCCCGCACCCCGACCCCGCCGTCCTCCCTGGACGCGGCGACCCGCCGCGCGCCGGGCCGCCGCACGACGGGCCGCCGTACGACGGGCGCCCGGCCGCGCAGCCAGCGCCAGGCGAGCTGGGCGGTCGACGGGAACGGCGTGCCGTCGAGGCGGGCGACCGTACGCAGCACCGCGTCCTCCATCGCCGCGTCCGCCGGCGGTTCGAGCTGGCGCAACCAGGCCCGCTGGCCGTACCGGTTGGCCCACACGCAGACCGCGTCGCGCAGGTCGTGCAGCTGCACGCCCCGCTGGTGGGTGCCCGCCCACATGTCCGGCAGCGACCGGCCCAGCTCGGCGTGCCACATCAGGGGTGGCATGTCGTCGAGCACCACGGCCATGCCCACGTGGTTCACCGGGCTGTTCGTCGTGAACTGGATGGCCCGGTCGGGCACGCTGCGGCCCCGGAACACCCACACGTCACCGGTACGGGTCAGCTCCACCGCCTCGTCCAGGCTGATACTCATGCCGCCACCTCGCTCCGCTCGGCGTCGGCCTTCCAACTGCCTTGATGATTCGCTCGCTGACGCTCACTCATGCCACCACCTCGCTCCGCTCGGCGTCGGCCTTCCAGCTGCGTCGACGATTCGCTCGCCGGCGCTCACTCATGCCGCCACCCCGGTCGTCCGCTCGGTGCGCTCGCTCATGAGCGTCTACCCTAGGCCGATGCGGCAGCGGATGCGGTGGTGGAAGGTGCTCGGGCTGGCCGGTCTCGCGGGCGTCGCCGCGACCGGGGTGGTCGTGGCCCGGGCCGAGCGGCGGCGGCGGGCGTACACCCCGGAGGAGATCCGGACCCGGCTACGCGACCGGCACGCGGCGGCCACCGCCGGCGGCGCCGCCCCACCGGGAGACGACCGGGCCTGAACCGCGGGGCCCGGCCCGGTCGCACCCCGCCGGGAGTCGACCGGGCCTGAGCCGCGGGGCCTGGCCCGGCGGCGGCTGCCCGCACAGGCGGCCCGGGCCGCAGCCCTCCCGATGTGCGCGGTCGCCCTACCGTCGGGGGCCACGGAAGGGGGCCGCGGTGGGCGGACGGGAGCACGGCGGCCGGCGGGTCCGGTCCGACAGGGACAGCCGGCGTACGTGGCCGGAGCTACGCACGGTGGAAGTCGTCGCCCTGCTGCCGCTGTCGCTCGGCGCGATCTGGGCCGGCCTCGTGGCCGGCGCGCCCGTCACCGACGGCCTGCTGGACCTGCTGTGCACCGCCGACCGCTGCAACCCGATGGGGCTGGCCGCCGCGGGATGGGTCCCGGCGGGCGGGACCATCGTGCTGGCCGGGCTCATCTACCGGCACCTGCCGCCCAGCCGGCCCGGCCTCTACGCGATGACCGGCTGCGTCCTCCTGCTGTGCTTCGGGCTGACGGTGCTGCTCGGCGGCGGCGCGGGCCAGGCGGCCCTGTCGGGCGCCGGAGCGCTCTTCGCGGGCGTGATGGCGGGCTGCTCCCCCTGGTCATGGGCGCTCCGCGCCGGCCGGGCGTCCATCCGGGACCGCGCCGCAGCCGGCGGAACGCGCCCGACCCCGGCCGCCCCCTGCTGCTGATCAACATCGCCCAGGGCGCGGCCCTGGTCGTCGTGCTGATCGGGGCGGCAGTCCTCGGCTGACCCGCGTCACTCCGCCGTCCGGCGGACCGCCTCGTCCAGCGCCTCCGGGGTACGCCCGACCAGCGCGCCACCGTCGTCGAGCAGCAGGATCGGCCGCTGGATCAGCTCGGGATGCGCCACCATCGCCGCGATCCACCGGGGCTCGCTGGCGTCGTCCCGCGGCCAGTCGGCCATGCCCTGGGCGACCGCCGCCGGCTCCCCCGTACGGCAGATGTCCCAGGCTCGCGCGTCCAGCCGGCGCAGCACCTCGGCCAGTTCCGCCGCGCTCGGCGGCTGCTCCAGGTACGCCCGCAGCCGGTACGGCACCCGCGCCTCGTCGAGGGTGGCCCGGGCGCCGGCGCACTTCGAGCAGGACGGGTTGTGCCAGATCTCCATGACCACCATGGTGGCAGACCGCCCGACCGGTCCAGCATGGACGGCTCGACACGACCTTGATCGCTAAGATCATGACATGGCCACGTCCTTCGACCAGACGCCGTTCGTGTTGTCCCCGCCGGCCGCGCCGGTCGAGCGACACGGCCGGGTGGACCTGTACCTTCCCACGGCCGACGGCCCGTCCCCCGCCGTGGTGCTGGTGCACGGCGTGCCGCTCCCGCCGGGCGCCCCCGACCCCCGCGACTGGCTGCTGTACCGGGGCTACGGCGACCTGCTCGCCGAGCAGGGCCTGGTCGCCGCCGTCGTCAGCCACCGCGTCCATGACATGGCGAGCCTCCCGTTGGGGGCGGCCGACGTCGCGGACGCGGTCGCGCTCGTCCGCGCCGGCCCCCGGGTCGACCCGGAGCGGCTGGTGCTCTGGTTCTTCTCCGGCGGCGGCCTGCTGCTGGCCGACTACCTCCGCGAGCGGCCCTCCTGGCTGCGCGGGATCGCGGCCACCTATCCCCTGCTCGGCCCGATGCCCGGCTGGGGCGAGGTCGACGAACGGTTCCTGCCGCTGCCGGCGCTCGACGCCGCCGGCGACCTGCCGATCGTGCTCACCCGCGCCGGCCGGGACGCGCCGCCGATCCTGGCCGCGACCGACGCCTTCACCGCGGCGGCGGCCGAGCGGGGACGCCCCGTGCGGCTCCTGCACGTACCGGACGGCCGGCACGGTTTCGACGCCCTGGACCACACCGACCAGTCCCGCGACGCGGTACGCGCCGCCCGGGACGCGGTGGTCTCACTGACACCGGACCGCCCTCGGGTGACGATCGACTCCATGGCGCCGACATGGCGGCTTCCAGCCCGCCCGGACCCCGCGATGTCGGCGACATGCAGCGCCCACCGGGCCCCGGCGGCCGCCAGCCTCGGGCTCTTCCCGGGGTGGTTGACCCCATGTCGCCCACATGGGGGCATCCACGCCCGGCGGACTCCGCCATGTCGGCGACATGCAGCCGCTGTCTGGGCGGCATGTCCGGTTCGCCCCCGGCTGTCGGCGGGGGTCACGCCGGAGTGAGCCGCCCGCCCCGGGTCGTTGCACCATCCGGGCCACACGCCCGGGTAGCCGCAGGCCACGCGGCGGAATGCCGCCAGCCGCCCGGTCGTTACACAACCCCGGACGCCCGAAGCAGTCATCCCGGGCCCGTCCCGCCGGGAGCCTCGCGGGAATCAGCCGCCGCCCCCGGTCGTTACACCCCCGGGCCACCCGAGCACACCATCGCCGGGATCCGAGCCCTTCCAACTTCTTTCCTTTCCTTCCGCGCGGCCAGCACGCCTTCCCCCTGGCGTACACCGTTGCCGCGCGCCCCCGAACGAAAGGTTTCCCTCATCATGCGTACCGATCTGCTGCGTAAGACCGTTCTGACCGTTGCCGGTGTCGCCGCCACCGCCGGTGGCATCGCCGGACCCGCCATCGCCGCCCACGCCACCCCGGCCGAGAAGGCCGCGCAGGCCGCCGTGCGGGCGGACCGTAAGCCGGCCGGCGAGCGGGAACTCGACGTCCGCTACCAGGCCCAGCCCAACTTCTACTACTGCGGCCCCGCCGCCACCCGCAACGCCCTGTCCGTCCAGGGCAAGAACATCGACGTCGACGCCATGGCCAAGGAAATGGGCACCACCGAGGACGGCACCAACAGCATCAACGACATCACCCCCGTCCTGAACAAGGAAACCGGTAAGGACGTCTACAAGTCGGTGGAGATCCGCGACAGCAAGGCCGACGACAGGCAGACCGACACCCTGCGCGCCGACATCGTGCGCACCGTCGACAACGGCAAGGCAGTCGTGGCCAACATCGCCGGCACCGCCACCGACACCGACGGCACCACCCACTCCTTCGAAGGCGGCCACTACATCAGCATCGTCGGCTACCACGACAACGGCCACACCGTCACCATCGCCGACTCCGCCAACCCCGACCAGGCCTCCTACCAGATGAGCATCGACAACCTCGCCGACTGGATCGCCACCCGCGGCTACAGCGCCACCTCCTGACCGAGGCGGCAGCACCACGAAGGGCCCGACCCCACCCACCACGGGGCCGGGCCCTTCGGCGTACCCGGGTCAGTCGGTGCCGGCGCGGACCGGCTCGGCGCCGGCCGGCACCGCCGGCACCTCCGACATCCGGCGGGCCCGGCGGCGCAGCCACCAGGTGCTGCCGAGGCCGGCGAGCACCGCGAGGGCCAGCCCGGCCCAGGAGATGTCCTTGAGCCAGTGCTCGGCGGCCCGGCCGACGGTGAACAGCAGGTACGTGGTGCCGAACGCCCAGAGCAGCCCGCCGGCCGCGTTCGCCACCAGGAACCGCCGGTACGGCACCCGCAGCGCCCCGGCCAGCGGGCCGGCGAGGATCCGCAGCAGCGCCACGAACCGGCCGAAGAAGACCGCCCACACCCCGTGGCGCGCGAAGCTCTGTTCGGCCCGGGCGAGGTGGGCGGGGCCGAGGTGCCTGGGGAAGCGCCGGCCGAGGCGTTCCAGCAGGGGCCGGCCACCTCGGCGGCCGACCGCGTAGCCGACCGAGTCGCCGACGATGGCGCCGAACGCCGCCGCCCCCGCCACCCACTCCGGCTCGACCACCCCGGTGGCGGCGAGCAGGGCGGTGCTGACCAGCACGATCTCGCCGGGCAGCGGGATGCCCATGCTCTCGACACCGATCACCCCGGCGACGATCAGGTAGACCGCGAGCGGGGGCAACGCGGAGAGCCAGTGTTGAACGTCGACCACGGCCGACCCCCTTCCGGTGCGGCCTCGAACCCTACCCCCGGCGCGGGGCCCGTCGCGTCCCCTCGCCGGCCGACCACCCGCCCGGGCCCGGCCCGGCCCGGAGCCGCCGCCACCCACCGGCTCCACCGCTCCGCCGACCTGGTGGCGGTGCGCGGCGGGCTGCGCCGGCGGGCCGGAGAGATGCGCGAGCGTCAGGCCGGGGCGAGGAACTCCAGGCGGTTGCCGTGGGCGTCCTCGGTGTGGAAGCGACGCAGGCCCGGCAGTTCCTCCTCGGCACCCCAGTCCACGGGGTAGCCGGCGGCGGCCAGGCGGGCCGCGAGGTCGTCCAGGTCCCGGCCGGAGCAGGGCGACGTGAGCCTTCCGGGCGGGCGTGAACTCCGCCTCGACGCCGAGGTGCAACTCCGCCCCGTACCCGGTGAACCAGCACCCACCGCGGGCCGCGAGGGCCGGGGGCTTGGGCTTCTCGACCATCCCGAGCAGGCCGGCGTAGAACGCCCGGGACGCAGCCTCGGAGCCGCGTGGGCAGGCGAGCAGGACGTGATGGATCATGATGATGCATCTCCTGTCCCGAACCCTGGCACGAGGTTGCGCGAATAGCAAGACGGACGTACGGTTTTGTTGAAGACGAGAATCGGCGGTAAGTGTCACCTAACCGGGGCGCGGCCCCCGGCGGTGCGACACACTGCTCAGGACTACTCACGGTCGCTGGTGTGAAGGAGTACGACGTGGCGAGCCTCGACACCTTCGGTGCGAAGACCCAGCTACGCGTCGGAGACGCGAGCTACGAGATTTTCAAGATCAGCAAGGTGGACGGGCACGACCGACTGCCCTACAGCCTGAAGATCCTGCTGGAAAACCTGCTGCGGACGGAGGACGGCGCGAACATCACCGCCGACCACATCCGCCAGCTCGGTGCCTGGGACCCGACCGCCGACCCGAGCGTCGAGATCCAGTTCACCCCGGCGCGGGTGCTGATGCAGGACTTCACCGGCGTACCGTGCGTGGTCGACCTGGCCACCATGCGCGAGGCCGTCCGCGACCTCGGCGGCGACGCCACCAAGGTCAACCCGCTGGCCCCGGCCGAGCTGGTCATCGACCACTCGGTCATCGCCGACCTGTTCGGCCGTGAGGACGCCTTCCAGCGCAACGTCGAGCTGGAGTACGGGCGCAACAAGGAGCGCTACCAGTTCCTGCGCTGGGGCCAGACCGCGTTCAACGAGTTCAAGGTCGTCCCGCCGGGCACCGGCATCGTGCACCAGGTCAACATCGAGTACCTGGCCCGTACGGTCATGGAGCGGGGCGGCCAGGCGTACCCGGACACCGTGGTCGGCACCGACTCGCACACCACGATGGTCAACGGCCTGGGCGTGCTGGGCTGGGGCGTCGGCGGCATCGAGGCCGAGGCCGCGATGCTCGGCCAGCCGGTCAGCATGCTGATTCCGCGGGTCGTCGGCTTCAAGCTCGCAGGCGAGATGCCGGCCGGCACCACCGCCACCGACCTCGTGCTCACCATCACCGAGATGCTGCGCAAGCACGGCGTGGTCGGCAAGTTCGTCGAGTTCTACGGCCCGGGCGTGAGCGCGGTGCCGCTGGCCAACCGGGCCACCATCGGCAACATGTCCCCCGAGTACGGCTCCACCGTGGCGATCTTCCCGATCGACGCCGAGACCGTGCGCTACCTGGAGCTGACCGGCCGCGACCCGCAGCAGGTCGCGCTCGTCGAGGCGTACGCCAAGGAGCAGGGCCTCTGGCACGACCCGGACGCCGAGCCGGAGTACTCGGAGCGGCTGGAGCTGGACCTCGGCACCATCGAGCCGTCCCTGGCCGGCCCGAAGCGCCCGCAGGACCGGGTGCCGCTGGGCAACGCGAAGACGCTGTTCCGCTCCGCGCTGACGGACTACGTGGCCGACGACCAGACCGGCAGCGGCGCCGACGCCCGCGGCGGCGTGCGCACCAGCCCGCCGTACGGCGTGGCGGGCCGCGCCGACGAGGCCAGCGCCGAGTCCTTCCCGGCCAGCGACTCCCCCGCCGCGGGCACCGTCCCCGACCCGGCCGACGAGCCGCGGGAGCTGGTCAACGGCGCGATCGGCTCCGGCGGGCGGGCCAGCAACCCGATCCGGGTCACCGGCGCCGACGGCACCGAGTTCGAGCTGGACCACGGCGCCGTGGTGATCGCGGCGATCACCTCCTGCACCAACACCTCCAACCCGCAGGTCATGATCGGCGCGGCGCTGCTCGCCCGCAACGCCGTGGACAAGGGCCTGACCCGCAAGCCGTGGGTCAAGACCACCCTGGCGCCCGGCTCCAAGGTCGTCATGGACTACTACGACCGGGCCGGCCTCACCCCGTACCTGGAGAAGCTCGGCTTCAACCTGGTCGGCTACGGCTGCACCACCTGCATCGGCAACTCCGGCCCGCTGCCGGAGGAGGTCTCCGCCGCCGTCAACGAGGCCGACCTCGCCGTCGTCTCGGTGCTGTCCGGCAACCGGAACTTCGAGGGCCGGATCAACCCGGACGTCAAGATGAACTACCTGGCGTCCCCGCCGCTGGTGGTGGCGTACGCGCTCGCCGGCACGATGGACATCGACCTGGCCAACGAGCCGATCGGCGAGGACCGCGAGGGCAACCCCGTCTTCCTGCGCGACATCTGGCCGAACAGCGCCGAGATCCAGGACGTCATCGCCTCGGCGATCGGCGCCACCGGGTTCGCCGCGGCGTACGAGGACGTGTTCGCCGGCGACGAGCGGTGGCAGTCCCTGCCCACGCCGACCGGCGACACCTTCTCCTGGGACGGCGAGTCCACCTACGTCCGCAAGCCCCCGTACTTCGAGGGCATGGGGCGCCTGCCGGCGCCTGTTTCCGACATCGGTCCCGCTCGCGTGCTGGCCAAGCTGGGTGACTCGGTGACCACCGACCACATCTCCCCCGCCGGCTCGATCAAGGCCGACTCCCCGGCCGGCGAGTACCTCGCCGCGCACGGCGTGCCGCGCCACGAGTTCAACTCGTACGGCTCGCGCCGGGGCAACCACGAGGTGATGATCCGGGGCACGTTCGCCAACATCCGGCTGCGCAATCAACTGCGGACCCCAGGCACTGGGCCGGCTGCGGGAGCTCCGCTCCCCGAGGGCGGCTTCACGGTCAACCACCTGACCGGCGAGTCGACCACGATCTACGACGCCTCGATGGCGTACCAGGAGGCGGGCGTCCCGCTGGTCATCCTGGCCGGCAAGGAGTACGGCTCCGGTTCGTCGCGCGACTGGGCGGCCAAGGGCACCATGCTGCTCGGCGTCAAGGCGGTCATCGCCGAGTCGTACGAGCGCATCCACCGGTCGAACCTGATCGGCATGGGCGTCCTGCCGCTGCAGTTCCCCGTCGACACCACCGCCGAGTCGCTCGGCCTCACCGGCACCGAGACGTTCTCGATCACCGGTGTGACCGCGCTGAACGACGGCACCACCCCCCGTACGGTGAAGGTCACCACCGACACCGGCGTCGAGTTCGACGCGGTCGTCCGGATCGACACCCCGGGTGAGGCGGACTACTACCGCCACGGCGGCATCCTGCAGTACGTGCTGCGCCGCATGATCGCCAGCTGACGCTGACGGAGAAGGAAGGGGCCCCTGGTCGTCGACCAGGGGCCCCTTCCCGCGTCGGGTGTGGGCTACTTCCCGCCGTTGGCGGCGCGGCGGCGCGCGTCGCGGGTCTTCATGGCGTGCTCCATCAGGGTGATCAGCACCTCCTTGCTCGACTCCCGCTGCCGCGCGTCGCACAGCATCACCGGGACCCCCGAGTCCAGGTTGAGGGCCGCCTGCACCTCGTCCAACCGGTACTGCCGGGCGCCCTCGAAGCAGTTCACGGCGACCACGAAGGGGGTGCCCCGCCCCTCGAAGTAGTCGATCGAGGGAAAGCAGTCGGCCAGCCGCCGGGTGTCGGCGAGCACCACGGCGCCGAGCGCGCCGAGCGCCAACTCGTCCCAGACGAACCAGAACCGGTCCTGCCCCGGCGTGCCGAACAGGTAGAGCACCAGGTCGTCGCTGATGGTGATCCGGCCGAAGTCCATCGCGACGGTGGTGGTCGCCTTGCCCTCCACCCCGGACAGGTCGTCGATCCCCACCCCGGACTCGGTCAGCACCTCCTCCGTGCGCAGCGGGCGGGTCTCGCTCACCGCGCCAACCATGGTGGTCTTGCCCACGCCGAACCCGCCGGCGATGAGGATCTTGATCGCGGTGGGCAGCGGCGCGGCGCCGGCCGGCCGCTCAGAGTGCCCGAAGTCCATTGATAACCGCCTCGAAAACGCTGTCGTCGGGAAGGCCAGCGGTCGCCCGCGGCTCGCGTACCTGCACCAGATCGCGCGCGACCAGGTCCCCGAGCAGGACCCGGACCGTGCCCACCGGCAGATCGAGGTGCGCGGCGACCTCGGCCACGGACTGGACCCGCTGGCACAGCGTGACGATGGCCAGGTGCTCGGGGCCCAGCCCGACCTCCGGTGACGCTTCCGCGCGGGTGGCCGTCACCAGGGAGATCAGGTCGAACGTGCCGGTGACGGGCCGGGCCCGACCGCGGGTCACCGCGTACGGGCGGACCACGGGCCCGGCGTGGTCGTCAACCCACTGCTCCTCCGTGGGCTCCCCTGCGACCGTCATCCGGCTACTCGCCGACGGGCTGCTCGGTAGCCCGGGTCGGCGAGGCCACGTACTTGCCCACTCGGGTGACCAGCATCGCCATCTCGTACGCGATCAGGCCGACGTCGGCGTCCTCGGAGGCCAGCACGGCGAGGCAGGCGTTGCGCCCGGCCGCCGTGACGAACAGGAACGACGACTGCATCTCGATGATCGTCTGCTGCACCTGCCCGCCACCGAACCGCTTGCCCGCGCCCCGGGCCAGGCTCTGGATCCCGGCGGCCATCGCCGCGAGATGCTCGCCGTCGTCCCGGCTCAACCCCTGCGACGACGCCATCAGCAGGCCGTCGGTGGAGAGCGCGACCGCGTGCTCAGCCTGTTTCACACGGCCGACCAGATCATCCAGCAACCACGTCAGGTCGGCACTCGAAGCCGTCTTCTGCGCCACTCGTCGTCCTCTTCTTTCCGGCTGATGTCGCCGTTCTCGTCTGGGACCAGCGTCCCGCCATGGGCGCGCGTCCTGTCCGCGCCGCCGCTCACGTCGCCTGTTGCTCGCCCGCCCCCGGCCCGTCGGCGGGCTCCGCGCCCAGCAGCCGCGCCGCGTCGCTGCGCCCGCGCCGGGTGCCGGTCTGGTAGGAGCTCATCATCCGGCGGATCTGCTCCGGCGGCCGGAGCCCGTCCTCCTCCTCGTCCACCCCCTGCGCCGACGGATCGTCCCGCAACTCGGGCACGATGTTGGCCTGGCGGACCCGCACGGGCAACCCCGCGTCGGTCAGCCTGCCGGGCGCGGCCGCCGCCGTCGGGGCCGGTGCCGGCGCGTCCGTGCCGCCGTCGGCCGCCTCGGCCGCGGGCGTCCGGGACGTCGCCAGCGGAAGCCCACCGGGCACGGTCGGACCGTCCAGCGCGGGCTGCGCGGTGCGGCGGGTGCGTACCGGCAGCCCCGAGGCGTCCGACGGCGCCAGCCGCGGCGCCGCGCCGGGCCGGGCGCGGGTGGGCAGGGCCGGTTGTGCGTCGTCCCCGCCGGACCCCCGGTCCGCCGTGGTGACCGGGCCGCCGGGCAACGCCGCAGGCTGCGCCAGCGCGACAGGGACGGCCGGTCGGCCGGGCGGCTGGTCGGCGGCCGGGGCGGGCGGCGCCACCGCGACCGGGCCGCCCGGTGCCGTGCCGTCCGGGCCCTCCGGGGTCTCGGCCTGCTCGTCGGAGTCGACGACCAGGTCCAGCGGGATCAGCACGACCGCGGTGGTGCCGCCGTACGCGGACTCCTTCAGCTGCACCCGGACGCCGTGCCGCTCGGTCAGCCGGCTGACGACGTACAGGCCGAGCCGGGAGGCGTTGGCCAGGTTCAGCTCGGAGCGGTCCACGATCCGGTGGTTCGCCGCGGCCAGGTCCTCCTCGCTCATCCCGAGGCCCCGGTCCTCGATCTCGACGGCGAAGCCGTTGGCCACCAGTTGGCCGCGCACCTCGACGGTGGTGTGCGGCGGTGAGAACGACAGGCCGTTTTCGATCAACTCGGCCAGCAGGTGGATGACGTCGCCGACGGCCCGGCCGGCCAGCGAGACGGCGCCCAGCGGCAGCACGTTGACCCGGGTGTAGTCCTCCACCTCGGCGACCGCGCCCCGGACCACGTCGACCATCGGGACGCTGCGCCGCCAGGCCCGGCCGGGGGTGGAACCGGAGAGCACGATCAGGTTCTCGGCGTTGCGCCGCATCCGGGTGGCCAGGTGGTCGACCCGGAACAGGTCCTCCAGCTCCTCGGCGTCCTGCTCCCGCCGCTCCATGGCGTCGAGCAGGGTGAGCTGGCGGTGCACCAGGGCCTGGGTGCGGCGGGCCAGGCTGAGGAAGACCTCGCGGACGTTGCGCCGCAGCTCGGCCTGCTCGACGGCGGTACGCAGCGCGGTCTCCTGGACCACGTTGAACGCCTTGCCCACCTGGCCGACCTCGTCGTCGCCGAACTCCAGCGGCGGCGCCTCGGTCGCGACGTCGACCTCCTCGCCGTGGCCCAGCCGCTCGACGACGCTGGGCAGCCGGTCGTTGGCCAGCGTGAAGGCCGCCTCCCGCAAGCGCTCCAACTGCCGGACGATGGCCCGGGCCGTGGTGATCGACACGATGATCGACGCGATGACGGCGAGCAGGCCCAGGCCGGTGGCGAGCACCAGCCGGAGGACCACGGTGATGGCGACCGGGGTGGCTCGCCCCACCACGTCGTCGCCGCCGGCGGTCACCACGTCGTTCCACCGCGCGAGCGCCTGGGCGACCACTCCGTCCCACTCCGTCGCCTGGAACATCGGCCGGGTGTCGCCGCTGCGCCCCTGGAGGATCCCGTCCTCCAGGCTCCGCAGGCGCTCGAACGTCGGGCTGTCGAGCATCTCCGCGTACCGCTGGCGGTCCGCCGCGGGCAGCCGGCTCACCGCCAGGTCGGCTGCGAACCGCTGCGCGCCGATGAGCTGGGTCAGCTGGGCGCGCTCCGCCGCGGTCATCCGGCCCGCCGCGAGCACGCCGGTGAGCAGGGCGTCCTCCTGGCTGAGCAGCTCGCGGGCGCGGTTGAGGTCGATGAGCGCCTTGGTGTCCTCCGCGATCCCCTGGTCGTCGAGGACGCCCAGCTCCTGGTAGACGTCGAAGATGGACCGGTTCACCCCGCCGTACGCGGCGTGGGTGGACGCGCGGTCGGCGCTGCGGGCGTCCACCTGGGAGCGGATCTTCGCGAGCCCGGACAGGCGCGCGTAGACCGCGCGGAGCCGCTGGTCGAGGGTGTCGCTGGCGGCCATGCCGGCCCGCCAGCCGCTGGCCGACTCCCGGAAAGCCGCGGCCAGCTCGTCGGTGCGCCGCCGGTCGGCGGCCAGCGCCTCCCGGCGGGCCTCGTCCGGCCGGCCGAGGTACGCCAGGGACGTCCGCCGCTCACGCTGCAACTGGGGCAGGAGCTGCTCAGCAGGCTCGGAGACCTCGGTGTTGAGGGTCTGCACCCCGAGCAGGTTGAATCCGTCCCGGACTGTCACCCACGCCGCGAAGGCCCAGAGCGCGACGAGCGACGCGAGCAGGGCGACGACTTTGGTACGGAGGTTCGTACTGCGGGAACGCATCACACCGTCCTGGCCGGGTGTACGAAAGGGGTGCCGGACGCATGTGGTCGGTACACCATCGACCACGCGCGCACGCTAGCAGTGTCCGAATGTTCACTCAAGCGGCACTGATCAACGGACCGGTCCGACTTTCGGCGTCGTCGGCTGCCCGGACGGCGCGATCGCGGACGAGATGACGGGCGGCCGCCACGGCGGCGCCCACGATCACGGCGGGTCGGTACAGGTCCTTGTCGTGCCACAGCGCCGGTTCGCCGTCCCGACCCTCCATCACGGACAGGTACCGCCTGGCACGCGCGAGCGCCGGCCCGGTGCCCGGCGGCGCGGCGGGGCCGGCGGCGTGCAGGACCTGCACGGCGTACGCGGTCTCCTCGACCGTGCCGTCCCACCGCCCCCAGGAGCCGTCGGCGCGTTGCCCGGCCAGCACCCACGCCGCCGCCCGGGCCACCGTGCCCGCCACCTGCGGGCCCCGACCGTAGCCGGCCAGGGCGAGCACCGCACAACTGGTGGCGTAGTACGGCGAGGCGTGCCACCGGTCGGACCAGCCGCCGTCGGGCGACTGCCGGTCGGCGAGCCAGCGGCTGAGCCGCCGCGTCGCCGCCTCGAGCCGGCGGTCGGGCCGCCCGCCGTGGGCCAGGTGCCAGCCGAACGCGTCGAGCACGTGCGCGTTGGTGGTGACCGACTCCCCGTCCTCGCCCTGCCAGGTGCAGAAGTGCTCCCCCGTGTCGTACCGCCACAGGGTGGACGGGTCGACGGGGTGCCCCAGTCGGGCCAACGCGTACAGGGTCACCGAGGTGGTGTCGGCGTCGGCGGGCAGCCCGGGACCGGTGGCGGCACCGGTGGGCCCGACCGCCGCCACGAGGCCGGCCAGCAGCAGGGGCGACACCGGCGGCGCCAGCCCCGCCCGGCTCAGGATGCTCAGCGTCCAGGCACGTTCGAAGACGGTGATCGGGGTGGCGCACGGCACCGGCCCGCCCTGCCGCCGGGCCGCCTCCTCCAGATAGGACACCGCGGCGGCGACGCCGCTGCCGGCCCCCGGTTCGGGTACGCCGAGCCAGGCCGCCGTCGCCGCCGGGGAGGCACCGACGACGCCCGGGCCGGTCGGGGCGGCCCCGGGGACGCGCCGCGCCGCGGCGCCGCCGACCTCCAGCGCGTGCAGCAGCTTCTGCGGCAGCGGACGGCCGGCGGCGAACAGTGCGCGGACCCGGTCGAGCCGGGCGCCGTCCAGCCCCGTGGGCAGCGGCAACGGGCGCGCGTCGCGCCAGCCGGCCAGGCCGCCACCGGGGTCTGCCCGCAGGACGTCCAGGTGTCCGTTGACCGCCTCGACCAGCGCCGGAACGGTCAGGTCGGTGGCCGGAAGGTCCGGCAGCGCGGCCCAACCGGGCAGCCGCCCGTACAGGGCGCTCAGCCCCGCGTCCACGGCCCGGACCAGGCACGCCGGGCCGCGGGCACCGGGCAGCCAGGCGGTGTCGCCGCGGCGCAGGGCGGTGAGCAGCGCCTCGACGGCGCTCAGCGTCGGCACCACCGCGTACCCCTCCGGGCCGCCCCACGCGCCGTCCGGCCGCTGCGCGGCGAGCAGGTACTCCACGCGTTCCACGTGATGGGTCAGCCACGGGGCCAGGCTGACCAGGCGGCCGGTCTCGTAGACCGACGGCGAGGCCTGCCCGGCCGGCTCACGGGTCATCGCGGCGACCAGTTCCCGGGCGTCGCTTGTCGGGTCACGCCCCGAGCGGTCGCCGCCGGGCACGGGCACCTCGTCCCGCCCGGACCGGTCGCCGATGCTCGCGTCGGCCACCGTGGCGCGCTGTCCGACCAGGGTCATCGCTCGCCCCAGAAGTCGGTCGACCGGTAGAAGCCGCTGCTGAAGCCGACCTGCCGGGCCAGGTACGCCGCCTGGACCGGGCAGCTGGCCGTCAACGGGGCCAGCAGGTCGGTGCACCGCTCGACCAGTTCGGCGATCCGCCGGTCCACCTCGGCGCGGTCGGCGACCAGCAGCAGGGCGTTCAGGTCGCCCCATTCGAGGTCCCGCTCGTGGGTGCCCAGGTCGTTGACCAGCCGCAGCACCCGCTGCACCTCGTCGCTGGCGACCACCAGCTCGGCGAGGTGCCGGTGGGTCGCCGCGTCCCCCGTCCAGATCCAGTGCGCGACGTTGACGACCGTGCAGGCGAGGTTGTCGGCGTTGTCGAGATACTCGGCGAAGGCGGGCAGCGCCGCCCCGTTCCGCTCCCGGGCGATCTTCCAGTCCCACTCCCGGGCCATGGCCGTCACCGTCCGCCGCACCGCGGCCCGCCAGGCGCCGCCCAGCCCGGCGAAGGCCGGCACGGTGGCCAGTTCGTCGCGCAGCTCGGCGAGCAGGCGCCCGAGCGGGTCGTCCGCGTCCGGGCTGGCCCCCTCGGCGACCGCCAGCGTGCGGCTGACCACCCGGTCGACGTCCTCCCGGGACCTCGCGAGGTAGTCGACCTGCCAGTCCAGGGCGAACCCCCACAGCACCGCCCGGTTGGTCAGCCGCAGCTGCTCCGCGGTGCACCAGGGCGCGCCGAACGCGATGGCCAGGGCGATGTTGCTGAACAGTGCGCCGTCGAACGGTCGGCCGGCGAACAGGTCCGGGTAGCGGGCGGCCTGCCGCTGCAGGTCGCGCTGCCCCTTGGCGGCGAGGGCGCAGATCCGGCCCTGCTCGGCGGCGGCGGACAGCTGGTCGGGCAGCACCGGCGCGAGCCCGGTGGCGACGTTCATGCGGCCTCCCGGGACCCGGCCGGACGCAACTCCAGCAGCACCCGGCTGCCGGGGCGCAGCGCGGCGGCCAGGCGCACGTCGGGCACCGCCGGGCCGCGCACCGTCAGGCGGTAGCGGCTCAGCAGGTTCGCCACGATGAGTTGCGCCTCCTGATAGAACAGGTGCATTCCCAGGCACTGGTGCGGGCCGCCGCCGAAGGGGAAGAACGCGTACCGGTGCCGGCCGCGGACCCGCTCGGGGGCGAACCGCTCCGGGTCGAAGACCTCCGGGCGTTCCCAGTGCCGGGCCATCCGCTGCGTGATCAGCGGACTGACCAGCAGGGTCGCCCCGGCCTCGATCCGCACCCCGCCGAGGGACGTCGTCCGCGTCGCCTCCCGGGGCTCCAGCCAGCCCACCGGATAGAGCCGGACCAGCTCGTCGAGCACCATCCGGGTGTAGCGCAACCGGGGCAGGTGCTCGGGCCCGACACGGTCGCCGCCCACCACCTCGTCGATCTCCTGCTGCAACCGGGCGGCGATCTCGGGGGACTGCTTCAGGTGCGGCCAGAGCCAGGCCAGCACGTTGATGGTCGTCTCGGTGGTCACCGCGACCATCGCGACGGTGTCGTTGCGTACCCGCCGCTCGTCCAGCGGCCGGCCGTCGGCGGTGCGGCCACGCCAGAGGGTGGCGATGATGTCGTCGCCGTCCGCCGCCGTCTCCCGCGCCGCGCGGACGATCGGCACCAGGATCTCGTCGATGCTCCGCACCGCGTCGCGGAAGGTCCGGTCGCCGGGTGCTGGCATCCACATGGGGACGAACGGCATCAGCAACCGGGGAATCACCGAGGTGGCGATGGCGTCCTGGGCCCGCATGATGCGCAGCGCGTCGGCGACCGAGACGCGGTCGGCGAACAGCGCCCGCATGATGGCGGTGCAGACGATGCGGGCCTGCTCGGCGAGCATGTCCACCGGTCGCCCCGCCCGGGCCGGCTCGTCCAGCTCGGCCACCGCCTCGGCGATCGTCTCGGCCATCCCGGCCATCAGCGCCTCGATCCGCTTCGCGGTGAACAGCGGCTGCAGGATGCGCCGGCTGTCCGCCCAGACCGCCCCGGCGCCGAGGATGCCCTCGCCGAACAACCGACCGAGCGGCCGCCAGAACGCGCCGTCGCCGGTGCGGGCGAAGTCCTCCGCCCTGTCCCGGAGCACCTGCTGGACGTGCTCCGGCTCGCTCACCAGATACGGGCGGAACGATCCGAGGTGGAGCCGGACGACCTCGCCGCCGGCCTGCTCGCCGAACTCGACCAGGGCCCGGGCCGGGTCACGCGCCAGGCCGCGCGCGACCCGGCGCAGCGGGACGGTCCTGGCCCGCCGGGTGCCGGTCGAGATGGTATGCGCGGTGCCCACCTGTGCTGAACTCTCCTGATCGACGGTGCGTCGCGAGACGACTGTGCAAGGTCACAGATCCGTCCGAGCATGCCACCGAGCAGGCCACCTTCTCCAGGGGTGCGGCGAGAAATTTTCGCGAGCGAAATTGCACGCTTCCACAAAGGGCGTCCCGCGCGGCTGTCATAAGCGCAAATGCCGCGCATATCGGCAGTGGCCGGCGACGGGCCGGTAGCCCAACCAGTCGTTGACGCCCAGCATCGCCTCGTTGCCGGCGTCGTTGATCGTCACCGCGTGCCGGAACCCGGCGGCTTGCGCCCGGGTCAGCCCGGCGTGCTTGACGAGCCGGGCGAGGCCCCGTCGGCGGTATGCGCTCCGGGTGCCGGTCATCCCCGACTGGTAGAGGTACCGCCCGTCGGTCAGCGCGACGCTGAACGCGACCACCGCATCGTCCACGACGGCCACGGTGGTCAGCTCCCGGTCCAGGTCCGGGCGGTGCCAGTAGGCGGCCAGCCAGTCGGCGTACCCGATGTCATCCATCACCACGTCGGCGGGCTCGTCGCGGGCGGCGTCCAGGTCGGCCTCGTACAGCGGGCGCGGGTCGGGCAGGTCCGCCGCACCGCACACCGTCACCCCGGGCACCGGCGGCGGGGCCGGCGGCAACGGCGTCGCCGCCAGGTCACGCAGCAGCAGCCGGGAGTGCCGGCCGGGCCGGTAGCCGCGCCGCTCGGCGAAGGCCCGGTCCGCCGGCAGGTCGGCGACCGTCGCGTACGCCGTCGTGACGCCGATTCCGACGAGCCGCTCCTCGGCGGCGGCGAGCAGGGCCGACCCGACGCCCCGGCCCCGCCGCTCGGGCCGGACCGCGAGGTTGACGAAGCCGAGCCCCGGCTCGGCGCTCTCGTACAGCAGGCCGGTCCGCGCCACGCCGACCGGCGGGCCGTCGGCCTCGACCACCAGCGCGGCGAACCGCTCGGCCGCCTTGGCGCCGCCGGCCTGCCAGCGGATCAGCTCCGGGGTGGCCACCAGGTGCGGCAGCGCCGCCCGGAGCAGGTCGGCGACGCCCTCGGCGTCGCCGTCGACGAAGGGCCGGACGATGAGGGTCATGGGGCGGCAACCTACCGCGCCGCGCCGCGCCGGACGAGGGCTTTTGCCCACCGGGGACGCGGGAGAAGCCGGCGGTGCCGCACGCGCTGTGCCAGGCTCGGGGGCATGGAAGACACGGACATCCTGAAGCGCATCTCCGAGTTGGTCGACGAGGAGCACCAGCTCCGCTCGGCCGCACAGGCCAGCGAGTCCGGCACCGAGGGCGACCGGGACCGGCTGCGCGAGCTGGAGGAGTCCCTCGACCAGTGCTGGGACCTGCTGCGCCGCCGGCGGGCCGCGCGGCAGACCCACGGCGACCCCGACGCCCAGGGCGTACGCCCGCGGCCGGAGGTCGAGCGATACCTCCAATAGGGGCGGACACCGGGGGCGGGCGGACGTCGCGGCTACCGTCCGCCCGCGCTGGTGCCCCGGCCGGGGCACCAGCGCGGGCGGTCGCTCAGCGGATGCCGGCCTCGCGCAGCAGCAGCTCAGTCAGCGGCACCGGGTCGGCCTCGTGCGGCGGCAGGCCGCGCGCCGCGAACCACGTGCCGACCACCCGGACGTCCCGGGCCAGGAATTCCGGTCCCTGCGGGTTGGCCACCACGTCGACCACCTGGGGAAGGTCGATCATGACCAGGCGCCCGGAGTGCACGAGCAGGTTGTACGGCGACAGGTCGCCGTGGGCGTAGCCGGCCCGGGCCAGTACGACCAGGGCGTCGACCAGTTGCTCCCACAGCGACCGCAGCTCGGCCGGCTCGGGACGGCACTGCGCCAGCCGGGGGGCGGCGCTGCCGGAGTCGGGGTCGCCGACGAACTCCAGCATCAGCTCGGTGCCGAGCAGCTGCACCGGGTACGGCACGGCGATCGTGCCGTACGTCGCGCCGATCTCCCAGAGCCGGGCCAGCGCGGCGAACTCGGCCGCGGCCCACTGCCCGGCGATCATCTGACGGCCGAACGCGGTGCGCCCGGCCATGGCCCGGTTCTCCCGGGACCGGCGCACCCGGCGCCCCTCCAGGTAACCGGCGTCCCGGTGGAACAGCCGGTGCTGGGCGTCCCGGTACCGCTTGGCCGCCAGCAGGCAGGACCGGTCGGTCCCCGGCACCGCCCGGCGGACGAGGTGGACGTCCGCCTCCTTGCCGGTCTTGAGCACGCCGAGTTCGGTGTCCCGGGCGGCCAGCTCGGTGACCAGCCAGGCCGGGTGCGGCTCCGGGCCGTGCACCGCCTGGTCCCAGGTCGACCAGTCGTCGCCGGGGGCGTCGTCGTCCGGGCCCGGGTCGGTCAGGGCCGGCGCGCCGGGCCGGTCACGCTTCAGGAACTGCGGCTCGTCGTCGTCGAAGCGGCTCTTGCCGCGGGTCCGGCGCTGCCGCGCCGGGAAGTCGTCGTCACGCACTGTGCTGGTGATCCCTTGATCGAGGCTGGTGGAGGCAGGTGGAAGCGCCCTGCAAAGACGGCCATGACCGACCTCCTCACCGCTCGACCGGGAACGCCCGGCTGCGCCCTCGCGCGGCACCATGCTCGACCGCGTCCGCCCGGCCCCGCAACCGATTTACCGCCCGGGCCGGCCGCGACGCGGGCCGACGCGGGCCGACGCGGGCCGACGCGGGCCGACGCGGGCCGACGCGGGCCGACGCGGGCCGACGCGGGCCGACGCGGGCCGACGCGGGCCGACGCGGGCCGACGCGGGCCGACGCGGGCCGACGCCCACGCGACGCCCACCCGACGGGCACCCGCCGAGCACCCGTTGGGCACCCGTTGGGCACCCGCCGGGCGCGCCGGTGAGCGCGCGGCAGGCCGGCCGACGGCGACCGCAGTCCCGCGGTCGCGAGCCGCGGTCCCCGGGATCAGGCGCGCAGCGACACGCGGGCCGACCCGGGCCCCGCGGGGCGGTCGGCCAGCATCGAGTGCGCCGCACGGGTCGCCGCCAGCTCGGCCGGGTCGAGGACGGCCACCAGCACGTCCTCGCCGGTGTCGGCGCCCCGCGCCAGCGGCCGGCCCTGCGGGTCGTACACCGCCGCGCCGCCGTTGAACCGCCACGGCGACGCGCCGTCGACGGCGTTGGCGAAGACGACGAACATGGTGTTGTCCAGGGCCCGGGCGGCGTAGTAGAGGTCCCGGCGGTGCTCGGAGCCGGCGAGGTAGCCGCTCGGGCAGAGGTAACCGTGCGCGCCGTCCACGGCGGCGGCCCGCCCGTGCTCCGGGAAGCAGCCGTCGTAGCAGATGCCGAGCCCGAGACGCCAGTCGTCGACCAGCAGGGTCGCCCCCCGCCGGCCCGGCTGGAACAGCTCCCGCTCGTCGCCCCAGAGCTGCTGCTTGTCGTACGCGGCGTGGGCCACGCCGGACCGGTCGACGACGAGGGCGGAGATCGTGCGTCGCCCGTCCGGCTGCCGCACCGCCGCCCCGACCACCACGACGACCGCGGCGTCCCGGACGACGGCCCGCAGCGGGTCGAGCCGGCCGTCGTCCACCGTGGCGTCCTCGGCGGCGGCGAGGTCGGTGCCGGCCGGGTCGGCCGCGAGCGTGGGCGGATGGTACGCCGGGAGGAACAGCTCGGGCAGCACGATCACGCGTGCTCCGCCGTCCACGCCCCGACGCACCAGCCGGGCGGCGGACGCGGCGTTGCCGGCGACGTCGCCGGGGGTGGGCTCGGCCTGCACGGCCGCCACGGTCAGCGGCGCGGCGGGCGGCGACACGGGGGCGTCGGGGGGCGTCACGGGGCGATCGTAGCCGGAGGACAGGTCGGACGATCATCCCGCGCGGGGACACCGGCGGCAGCTCCCAAGCCGTACGTACGGTTTGCGCAGCGTCCGGGTAACTGACACGATCGACGCGTGCCCAGAGTAAGTCAGGACCAGCTCGACGCGCGCCGGCAGGAGATCCTCGCCGCCGCGCGGGCGTGTTTCGCCCGGCACGGCTACGAGGGCGCCACCGTGCGCCGGCTGGAGGAGGCCACCGGGCTCTCCCGGGGCGCGATCTTCCACCACTTCCGCGACAAGGACTCGCTCTTCCTGGCCGTCGCCGAGGACGACGCGGCCACCATGGTGGAGACGGTCGCCCGCAACGGTCTGGTCCAGGTGATGCGGGACCTGCTGGCCCGGGCCGTCTCGCCGGACACCACCGGCTGGCTGGGCAGCCAACTGGAGGTGTCCCGGCGGCTGCGCACCGACCCCGCGTTCGCCCGCCGCTGGGCCGAGCGCTCGGCCGCCGTCGCCGAGGCCACCCGGGAGCGACTGGCCCGCCAGCGGGAGGCCGGGGTGCTCCGCGAGGACGTACCGATCGACGTGCTGGCCCAGTTCCTCGAACTCGCCTACGACGGCCTCGTACTGCACCTGGCGATGGGCCAGCCGGCCGGCGACCTCGGCCCGGTGCTGGACCTGGTCGAGGAGGCGGTGCGCCGGCGCTGACGGTCGCGGCCTGGTGCATCGGTCCGGTAACTCGCCACCCGGCCGGGGTCGGCGGTGGCGGGCCTGCTCCACAATGGGGCCGCGACCCCCTCGCGCGACAGGAGCAGCCATGACCGTTCTCGCCGCACCGGGAGACACCTGGGGCATCCCGAGCCGGACCTTCCTCGGGATCTACCTGCTGGCGGCCCTCGTGGTCGTCATCGTCTCGATCGCCCGCCGCAACGCGATCCTCGCCGGCAAACGGGTGACCCAGCACTCCCAGCTCGGCCCGCAGCAGGTGGCCTTCCTCAACGGCGGCGGCCAGCTCGCGGTCTGGACCGCGCTCAGCGGACTGCGCAGCGCCGGCGCCATCGGCGTACGCCCCGACCGGCGGCTCACCACCGGCGGTCCCCTGCCGGCCGGGGTGACCCCGCTGGACCAGGCGATCCACCACGCCGCTTCCCGGAACCTGTTCGCCCGGGAGCTGGCCCGGGACGAGTGGGTCGCCCGGGCCCTCGGCGACCTGCGCGAGGGCCTGCAGCGGCAGGGCCTCGCGCTCAGCCCGGAGCAGCGCGCCGCCGCCCGCCGCGGGCCGTTCCTGCTGTTCGCGCTCGTCATGGTCGGCGTGTTCCGGCTGTTCGCCGGCCTGTCCAACGGCCGGCCGGTCGGCTTCCTGGTGCTCGGCATCATCGGGGTGATCGTCGCGGCCGCGCTGCTCGCGCGGGTGCCGTGGCGGACCCGGGCGGCGAACGCAGCCCTGCGGGACCTGCGCCGGAGCAACACCCACCTCGCCCCAGCCTCCAGCCCGGCGTACGCGACCTACGGGGCGGCCGGCGCGGCGATGGGCGTGGCGCTGTTCGGCACCGCCTCCCTCTGGGTGCTGGACCCGGGGTTCGCCGAGCAGGCCGAGATCCAGCGGCAGGCCCTCTCCGGCACCGGCACCTCGTCCGGCGGCAGCTCGTGCGGCGGAGGCGGCAGCTCGTGCAGCGGAGGCAGCAGCTGCGGGGGCGGCGGTGGCTGCGGGGGCGGCGGCGGGTGCGGCGGATGACGACGCCCCGCTCCGCCGCCGTCCGGACCGGATGCGTGCCCGCCGGGGTCGGCATCGGCTGGCGACCGGAGATCGCCGGCTTCGTCGCCGACCTGCCCGGGCTGCGGTTCGTCGAGGTGGTGGCCGAGACACTCGCCCCGCACGCGCCCCTGCCGGACGCGCTCGCCGAGCTGACCGCGCGCGGCGTCACCGTCGTACCGCACGGGGTGAAGCTCTCCCTCGGCGGCGCGGAGCCGGTCGACCCGGCCCGGGTCGCCCACCTGGCGCGGGTCGCCGAGCTGGTCGGGGCGCCGCTGGTCAGCGAGCACATCGCCTTCGTCCGGGCCGGCGGCGTGGAGGCCGGCCACCTGCTGCCCCTGCCGCGCACCCGGGAGGCGGTCGCCGCGGTGGTCGCCAACGTCCGCCGGGCGCAGGCGGAGCTGCCGGTGCCGCTGGCGCTGGAACCGATCGCCGCGCTGTTCGACTGGCCGGACGACGAGCTGACCGAGGCGGACTTCATCACCGAGATCCTGGACGCGACCGGCGCGACGCTGCTGCTGGACGTCGCCAACGTGCACGCCAACGCCCGCAACCGGGGCGGCGACCCGCTGGCCCTGCTGGACCGGCTGCCGTTGGACCGGCTGGCGTACGCGCACGTGGCGGGCGGCGTGGAGCAGGGCGGTTTCTACCACGACACGCACACCGACCCCGTCCCACCGGCCGTGCTCGACCTGGTCGCCGAGCTCTGCGCCCGGCACCCCTCGCCCGCGCTGCTGCTGGAGCGCGACGGGCACTGGCCGCCCGCGCCGGAGCTGCGGGCCGAACTGGACGCGATCGCCGCCGCCTCCGGATACCCGGTGGTCACGTGAGCGCGAGGAGTGAGCCGGGCCTGCGAGCCCCGCAGTCGCGAACAAAGGCGGCACCGTGAGCGCGAGGAGTGAGCCGGGCCTGCGAGCCCCGCAGTCGCGAACAAAGGCGGCACCGTGAGCGCGAGGAGTGAGCCGGGCCTGCGAGCCCCGCAGTCGCGAACAACGGCGGCACCGTGAGCGCGAGGAGTGAGCCGGGCTTGCGAGCCCCGCAGTCGCGAACAAAGGCGGCACCGTGAACGTCGCCCGGCGCGGCGACCTGGCCGCGCGGCAGGCGGCGCTGGTCGCGGCGCTGGTCGCGGGTGGTCCGCTGCCGCCCGGGTTCGCCCCGGGCCCCGTCGACGCCGCCCGGCGCGCCCTGCTGCGCAAGCGGGCCGGCGACGTGGCCCGGCACTGGCCGCTGCTCGCCGCCGGCCTCGGCGCGGACTGGCCGGCGACGTTCGCCCGCTGGGCGGCGGGCCGGCCCACCAACGGCTCGCTGCGCGACGGCTGGGACCTGGCCCGTGACCTGCGCGAGCGTGGCGAGCTGCCGCCGCTGGGCGCCGAGGAGCTGGCGGTCCGCGAGGCGACCGCCCGCTACGGCGGCTCCGCGGCTCCGCGGCCGCGCCGGCTGCCGGCCCTGAGCCGCGTCGGCGGCGCCGTCGCGGTGCAGCTCGCCGGCCGGGTACGCCTGCTGCGCCCGGCCCGCCGGTAGCCGCCCCGCCCGGCGTACGGCAGGATCCTCGGCATGGATCTGGGACTCACCGACCGGGTGTACGTGCTGACCGGCGCCTCACGCGGGCTGGGTTTCGCCACGGCCGAGTGCCTGGTGGCCGACGGGGCGCGGGTGGTGCTCTCGGCCCGGACGCCCGAGCGGGTGGCGGAGGCCGTGGGCCGGCTCGGCGGGCCGGAGCACGCGATCGGGCTGGCCGCCGACCTGAGCGACCCGGCCACGCCGGAGCGGCTCGTCGCCGCGGCCCGGGAACGGTTCGGCCGGCTCGACGGCGCGCTGGTCTCCGTCGGCGGGCCGCCCGGGGGCACCGCCGCCGGGGCCACCGACGCGCAGTGGCGCGAGTCCTTCGAGACCGTCTTCCTCGGCACCGTCCGCACCGCCCGGACGGTGGCCGCCGCCCTGCCCGACGGCGGTGCGATCGCGCTGGTCCTGTCCACCTCGGCGCGCAGCCCGATCGCCGGGCTGGGCATCTCCAACGGGCTGCGGCCCGGCCTGGCCGGGGTGGCCAAGGACATGGCCGACGAGTACGGCCCCCGGGGCGTACGGGTGGTCGGGCTGCTGCCGGGGCGGATCATGACCGACCGCAACCGGCAGCTGTTCGAGGCCGCCGGCGACCCCGAGCGGGCCCGCGCCGAGGCGGAGGCGGGCATCCCGCTGCGCCGGATCGGCGAGCCCGCGGAGTTCGGCCGGGTCGCCGCGTTCGTCCTCTCCCCCGCCGCCGGCTACCTGACCGGGATCACCCTGCCGGTCGACGGCGGCGCGCTGCGCGGACTCTGATGCCCCGGGCCGCGGGCCGGGATCCCCGGCCGACCCGCGCCGACGGCGGAGACCCCCGCCCGACGCGGGAGGAGCTGGCCGCCGCGGCGGGCCGGACCATCCCGGACGTCATCGCGCCGGGGCTGACCGTGCTGTTCGTCGGCATCAACCCGGGCCTGTGGTCGGCGGCGACCGGCCGGCACTTCGCCCGGCCCGGCAACCGGTTCTGGCCGGCGCTGCACCGGGGCGGGTTCACCCCCCGGCTGCTGCGGCCGAGCGAGCAGGACGAGCTGCCCGGGTACGGGCTGGGAATCACGAACATGGTGGCGCGGGCGAGCGCCCGCGCCGACGAGCTGACCGCCGCCGAGCTGGTCGAGGGCGCGCGGCTCCTCGGCGACAAGGCGCGGCGGTACCGGCCGGCGTGGGTGGCGGTGGTGGGGGTGACCGCGTACCGGGTCGGCTTCGCCCGGCCGAAGGCCGGCTTCGGGCCGCAGCCGGAGCCGCTCGGGGGCGCCCGGCTCTGGGTGCTGCCCAACCCGAGCGGGTTGAACGCGCACTACACCCCGGAGACCCTGGGCGCGGCCTTCGCGGAGCTGCACGCCGCGACCGCGTGAGAAGGGCCCGGCGTCGCCAGCTGCCTCGCGACGCGGCCCAGGGGCCCGACGGATCAGTTGGCGGCGGCCGGGGGCATCGCCTCCTCGGCCACGTACGTGGCCATCGGCATGGTGATCACCGGCTCGGGACCGGTCGCGTCGGCGTACGGGGGGGGCGAGTCGGCGACGGCGAACTGCGTCCGGTACAGCTCGGCGTAGAGGCCGCCGACGGCGACCAGCTCGTCGTGCCGGCCCCGCTCCACGATCCGTCCCTCGTCGAGGACCAGGATCTGGTCGGCGTCCCGGACCGTGGACAGCCGGTGGGCGATCACCAGCGCCGTACGCCCGGCCAACGCCACCGACAGCGCCCGCTGCACGGCCGCCTCGCTCTCCGAGTCCAGGTGCGCGGTCGCCTCGTCGAGGATCACGATCGACGGCGCCTTGAGCAGCAGCCGCGCGATGGCGATCCGCTGCTTCTCACCGCCGGAGAAGCGGTAGCCCCGCTCCCCGACGGTCGTGTCCAGCCCGTCGGGCAGCGACCGGACCAGGTCGGCGACCTGCGCCCCGGCGAGCGCCGCCCAGATCTCCTCGTCGGTGGCGTCCGGATTGGCGTAGCGAAGGTTCTCCCGGATGGTCTCGTGGAACAGGTGGGAGTCCTGGGTGACCACGCCGATCTCGTCGCGCAGCGAGGCGAGCGTCGCGTCCCGGACGTCGACGCCGCCGACCAGCACCTGCCCGTCGGTCACGTCGTAGACCCGGGGCAGCAGCATGGACAGCGTGGACTTGCCGGCGCCGGACGGGCCGACCAGGGCGACCATCTGCCCCGGCTCGACGCTGAACGAGACGCCCCGCAGCACCGGCTCGTTGATCGTACGGTCGAGGGTGGCGACCTCCTCCAGCGAGGCCAGCGACACCTCGGCGGCGCTCGGGTAGCGGAACCGCACGTCGCGGAACTCGACCCGGCCGCTGCCCCGGGGCACGGGCACCGCGTCCGGCTTCTCCTCGATGCCGGGGCGCAGGTCGAGCACCTCGAAGACCCGGTCGAAGGAGACCAGCGCGCTCATCACGTCGACCCGGACGTTGGACAGCGCGGTCAGCGGGCCGTAGAGGCGGGTGAGCAGCAGCGCCAGGGTCACCACGGTGCCGGCGCTGACGCTGCCGGTCACCGCGAGCCAGCCGCCGAGGCCGTACGTCAGCGCCTGGGCCAGCGAGGCGACCAGCAGCATCGCCACGAAGAACGTCCGCGAGTACATCGCCGACTGGATGCCGATGTCGCGCACCCGCTCGGCCCGGCCGGCGAACCGGCGCGCCTCGACGTGAGGCGAGCCGAACAGCTTCACCAGCAGCGCGCCGGCCACCCCGAACCGCTCGGTCATGGTCGCGTTCATCTTGGCGTCGAGGTTGTACGCCTCGCGGGTGATGTCCGCCAGCCGGCGGCCCACCCGGCGCGCGGGGATGATGAAGATCGGCAGCATCACCAGCGACAGGGCGGTGATCTGCCAGGACAGGGTGAACATCACCCCGGCGGTGAGCACGAGCTGGATGACGTTGCTGACCACCCCGGACAGGGTGGAGGTGAACGCCCGCTGGGCTCCGAGCACGTCGTTGTTGAGCCGGCTGACCAGCGCGCCCGTCTGGGTGCGGGTGAAGAACTGCAGCGGCATCCGCTGGACGTGGTCGTACACCCGGGTCCGCAGGTCGAGGATGATGCCCTCGCCGATGCGCGCCGAGTACCACCGCTGCGCCAGCGAGAAGAGCGCGTCGGCGACCGCGAGGACGGCGATGACCAGGGCCAGCCGGACGACCGTCGACCCGGCCTCCGGGCCGCCCCGGCTGATCGCGTTGATCACGTCACCGGCGAGGACCGGGGTGGCCACCCCGATCACGGCGGCGATCACGACGGTGACCAGGAAGACCACGATGTCCCGCCGGTACGGCTGGGCGAACGCGACGATGCGCCGGGCCGTGCCCCGCTTGAGCCGGTGTGCGGAGATCTCGTCCTTGTTGCGCATCGCGCGGAGCATGCTCCAGCCGGCCATGCCGCCGCCGGACATCGGGTTGGACACGCGTCACCTCCGGGTCGTGGAGCACAGCCGTCGGGTCAATTCTGCCGACGACTACGACAACCTCGGTCGTAACCCGGTTCTTCCCGGACGGTCCTTACTATTCTCCCCGGCCGGCGAGATCGCGCAGCCGGCGGGTCTGCGCCTCCCGCTCGGCCCGCTGCTGCTCGGCGTGGGTACGGCCGGCCGCCCCCGCCAGCAGCGCCTTGATCTCCACCACCGCGTCGCGGTCGTTGGCGAGCAGGCCGGCCGTGAGGTCGCGCACCGCGGCGTCCAGCTCGGCGTTCGGCACGACCAGCGTGGCCAGCCCGAGCCGGTCCGCCTCGGCGGCGTCCATCCGCCGGCCGGTGGCGCAGATCTCCAGGGCGCGAGCGTAGCCGACAAGCTCGACCAGCCGCTTCGTGCCCGCCAGGTCGGGAACCAGACCGAGCGTCACCTCGGCCATGGACAGCTTGGCGTCGGCGGCCAGCACGCGCAGGTCGCAGGCCAGCGCGAGCTGGAAGCCGGCGCCGATGGCGTGGCCCTGCACGGCCGCCACCGAGATCACGTCGGGCCGGTGCAGCCAGGTGAAGCCGGCCTGGAACTCGGCGATCCGGTCGGCGCACTCCTGCTCGGGCAGGGTCGCCAGCTCGGCGAACGAGCCCGGCCCCGAGGCGCCGGCCACCGACAGGTCGAGACCGGCCGAGAACGCCCGGCCCACACCGCGCACCACGACGACGCGTACGTCGCCGGGCAACTGCCGGGAGAAGTCGCTCAGCGCACGCCACATCGTCGGGGTCTGCGCGTTGAGCACGTCGGGCCGGCACAACGTGACCGTCGCCACCGGCCCGTCGCAGTCGAGTCGCACCCCGACCGTCTCGGCGGTCACCGGACGGACCGGAGGGCGACGCTGATGGACGACCTCGGAGGGCGGGTCACGCCTTCTTGCGGCGCCGGGCACCGCCGCGCTGGCGCAGCTGCACGCCGGACTCGGTGAGGACCCGGTGGATGAACCCGTAGGAACGCCCGGTGGAGGCCGCGAGCGCGCGGATGCTCTCCCCCGAGGTGTACCGCTTTACCAGGTCCTTGGCGAGCGTCTGACGCTCGGCCCCGACGATCCGGCGACCCTTCTCAGTGCTGGTGGCTGTGCCAGTGGCTGCCATGCTGATTCCTCACGTCCCAGACTGTGCGGTTCGGATACGGTCCCACCTATTAGACCGCCTCGAACGATCATGCGCCAGATATCAACTATTCGCCAACCGACACGCTATGCAATGTCACCTACCCGATAGGGTGATGACGCCGGCCGGTCGGGCATGGCGGGCCGGCGGCCGGAGGGGCCGTGCCTGATGGCGGCCGGTGACATGCGGACTGCGGCCCGTGGCGCGGGTGCGTACGCTGCCTCGGGTGACCGACCTGCTCGCCGCCGCGGCCGGCGCGGCGCTGGTGTTCGCCGCCACCAACCTCGACGACATCGTCGTGCTGACCGTGCTGTTCGTGGCCGCCCGGGGCACCGGCCGGCCCCGCCCCCGGCACATCGTCGCCGGCCAGTACCTGGGCATCGGCGCGCTGGTCGCCGCCGCCGTGGTGGTCGCCGCCGGGCTGCTCGTGGTGCCCGATCCGTGGACCGGCCTGCTCGGCCTGCTGCCGATCGGGCTCGGCGTCCGCGCCCTGCTGGCCCGCGAGGACGACGACTCGCCGCGCTGGTCGCCGTGTGGTGCGCCGCCGCCGCGCTGCTCGGCGGCCACCCCCGGGTGGTCCGGCTGGTCGGCCGCGCCGGCCACTGGCTGGTCCCGGCGGTCTTCGTCGCGATCGGTGTCGTGATCCTGGTCGGTTCCGGCGTGCTCGGCCGCCTGGCCGAGCTGCTCGGCTGAGCCGCCGGGCCGGCCCGGCCACCGGCGGGCCGCCGGTCAGGCCAGCTCGACCAGTTCCAGCAGGTCGTCGCTCCAGGCGTCCTCGTCGCCGTCGGGCAGCAGGATCGCCCGGTCGGGCTTGAGCGCCGTCACCGCGCCCGGGTCGTGGGTGACCAGCACGATCGCGCCCGGGTAGCGGGCGATCGCGTCGAGCACCTGCTCCCGGCTGACCGGGTCGAGGTTGTTCGTCGGCTCGTCGAGCAGCAGCACGTTGGCGCCGGAGCAGACCAGGGTGGCCAGGGCCAACCGGGTCTTCTCCCCGCCGGAGAGCACCCCGGCCGGCTTGTCCACGTCCTCGCCGGAGAACAGGAACGCCCCGAGGATCTTGCGCAGGTCGGTGTCGGTCTGCTCGGACGCCGCGCTGCGCATGTGCTCCAGGATGGTCCGGTCCACGTCCAGGGTCTCGTGCTCCTGGGCGTAGTAGCCCAGCCGCAGCCCGTGCCCGGGCCGCACCTCGCCGGTGTCCGGCTCCAGCAGGCCGCCGAGGATCCGCAGCAGGGTGGTCTTGCCGGCGCCGTTGAGGCCGAGGATCGCCACCCGGGAGCCCCGGTCCACCGCCACGTCGACGTCGGTGAAGATCTCCAGCGAGCCGTACGACTTGGACAGGCCGGTCGCGGTGAGCGGGGTCTTGCCGCACGGCGCCGGCGTCGGGAACCGGACCTTGGCCACCTTGTCGGCGACCCGGACCTCGTCCAGCCCGGCGATCAGCTTCTCGGCGCGGCGGGCCATGTTCTGCGCGGCGACCGTCTTCGTCGCCTTGGCGCGCATCTTGTCGGCCTGGGCCATCAGCGCGCCGGCCTTCTTCTCGGCGTTGGCCCGCTCCCGGCGGCGGCGCCGCTCGTCGGTCTCCCGCTGCTCCAGGTACGCCTTCCAGCCCAGGTTGTACACGTCGACGACCGAGCGGGTGGCGTCGAGGAACCAGACCTTGTTGACCACCGCCTCCAGCAGCGAGGCGTCGTGGCTGATCACGATCAGGCCGCCCTTGTGGTTGGCGAGGAACCCGCGCAGCCAGGTGATCGAGTCGGCGTCGAGGTGGTTGGTCGGCTCGTCGAGCAGCAGGATGCCGCCGCCGTTCTCGCCCGCGTCGCGGAACAGGATGCGGGCCAGCTCGATGCGGCGGCGCTGGCCGCCGGAGAGGGTGCCGATGGTCTGCGCGAGGGCGCGGTCGGGCAGGCCCAGGTTGGCGCAGATCCGAGCCGCCTCGGCCTCGGCGGCGTACCCGCCGAGCGCGGCGAACTGGTCCTCGAGGGCGCCGTACCGGCGGACCATGCGCTCGTCGCCGCCGTCGGCGAGCTTGGCCTCCAGTTCCTTCATCTGGGCCATCAGCACGTCCAGCCCGCGGGCGGAGAGCACCCGGTCCCGGCCGGTGACCTCCAGGTCGCCGGTGCGCGGATCCTGCGGCAGGTAGCCGATCGCGCTGCGCCGGTCGATCTGCCCGGCGTACGGCTGGCCCTCGCCCGCCAGCACCTTCAACGTCGTGGTCTTGCCGGCGCCGTTGCGGCCGACCAGGCCGATGCGGTCACCCGGCTGCACCCGCAGGGTGGTGTCGGACAGCAGGATCCGGGCGCCGGCGCGCAGCTCCAGGCCGGTGGCAGTGATCATGTCGCGGACTCGCTCTCGGGGTCTGGAAGGGCTGACTCAGGGCACGCGAAAGCGCCGGCGGGTGGGATTTCCCGTCGGCGCGGGGCGGTTCAGCCTTCGCAGAGCAGCACGGGGCAAGTGTACCGGGCCGCCGCGCGCCCGCCGCGCGGATTACCGCACAAGATCATCGGGTACGGAAGCAGACGTCCGGACCCGGTCCGGCACCGCAACCACCATGACGTGACGAATCGGTGATCGGGGTCAAGATGGAGCTGAACGAGAACGCGCAGATCGACACCAGCCAGGTGGACGATCGGCGGGGGTCCGGCGGAGGCGGCGGCCTGGGCGGTATCCCCATCCCGATCGGCGGCGGGCGCGGCGGCATCGTGGGCATCATCGTCGCCGTGCTGGTCGCCCTGGTCGGCGGCGGCTTCGGGCTGAACGCGGCCTTCGACGGCGGCGGGTCCGGGCAGGGCGACAACACCTCGCTGGAGCAGAAGTGCTCCGCCGACGACGCCCTCCAGCAGCTCGACTGCCGCAACACCCTGTACGTCAACTCGATCCAGGCGTACTGGCGCAGCGCCCTGCCGGAGACGTTCGGCGAGCAGTACCAGCCGTCGAAGACGGTCTTCTTCAGCCAGGGCGTCAGCACCGGCTGCGGGCAGGCCGACTCCGGCGTCGGCCCGTTCTACTGCCCCGCCGACGACCTGGTCTACATCGACCTGACCTTCTACCGGCTGCTCGCCGACCAGCTCGGCGCGGAAGGCGAGTTCGCCCAGCCGTACGTGCTGGCCCACGAGTACGGCCACCACGTGCAGGACCTGCTCGGCACCGAGGCACAGATGCGCCGCCAGCAGCAACGCGACCCGGACAACGCCAACGCGCTGTCGGTGAAGCTGGAGCTGCAGGCCGACTGCTACGCGGGCGCCTGGGCGAAGAACGCGACGGGCACGGCCGACGAGAAGGGCCAGAAGATCTTCACCAGCATCACGGAGCAGGACATCCAGCAGGCGGTCGACACCGCCGAGAAGATCGGCGACGACGCCATCCAGCGGCGCTCGGGCCGCCCGGTGAACCCGGACGAGTTCACCCACGGCACGTCCGAGGACCGCAAGCGGTGGTTCAGCAAGGGGTACGACACCGGCGACCCGAAGTCCTGCGACACCTTCGGCGGCAGCCTCTAGATCCGACTGGGGCGGCGCCCCGGGGCGAGCCCGGCAGTCACCGACCGTGACCCCCGCCCCGATCCGCCCGGCTCCCCTTGGCCCCTTTGCTCTGCACCCACGGACGCAACAGCGCTGCGATCAGGTAGGACGCGGACAGCGGCGGGTCCGCGCCGGACATCGCGGCGGTCACCCAGAGCCACTGTCGCGTCCATAGGTGCAGAGCAAAGGGGCGCGGACGGGTATCCGGGGTCGGGCGGACCGGTGACCTGCGGTGGCGATGGGCGCCCCGGCGAGGCGGCCACGCCGCCACGCTGGCGGCGACGAGGCGCGGCTGGCGACCCGGACGAAAGGCGCGGTCAGCAGGCCGCATCCCGTTCGGGGTCACGGACCAGGACGTGCACCGCGCGGGCCGCGGCGACCGCGCCGACCAGCACCGCGTGCCGGGGCTCAGGGACGTCGAGCAGCCGCTCGTGCCGCCGCGCGGCGAGCGGGGCCAGCCGCCGCTCGGCCAGCACCGTGTCGACCGCCCGCCGGTCACCACCGCACACCAGGGCGTCCAGCGTGGCCGCCGCCGGCAACAACAGCCGGGCCGCCAGCTCCACGGCGTCCCCGAGAGCCGCCTTGGCCTGGTTGTCCCGGCGCCGGGCGAAGCGCTGCTGAGACCAGCCACCGGCAGCCGTGCGCCCCTGCACGTACCGGGTGTCCACCTTGGACACCTCCAGCTCGTCGCCGACGGCGATGCCGACCGCCACCGCCCCCTTGCGGGCCAGCAGCAGGCCGAGCCGACGCGGTGCGTCCACCGCGGCCACGAAACCGGCGAGGTCGGCGGCGGCGGGCACCCCCGGCGGGGTGTGCAGCTCGGCGGTCGCCCCGTCCGGGGCGGCGAGCAGCAGCCCGTACGCGTGCGGGGTGGTCGTCGGCGGGCCGTGCCGGTCGGCGAAGTTCCCGACCCAGCGGGCGACGCGGGTCGGGTCGACCTCGATCCACCGGCCACCCCCGGAAGCGGGTCGGCTGGTCACCGCCCGACCGTACGGCACCACCCGGCCGCACCCAAACCAACCCACGCAGCGGGTCGGCTGGTCACCGCCCGACCGTACCCGAACCGCGATTGGTCAGCCGTCCAGCAGGCGCGAACGCGAGGCGGGAACGCGTCGAGCGCGGCGCCCACTGGGGCGTCGCGCTCGACGGAGATCCGGCGCGGGGCCGGGTCAGACGTTGAAGCCGAGGGCGCGCAGCTGGTCCCGGCCCTCGTCGGTGATCTTGTCCGGGCCCCACGGCGGCAGCCAGACCCAGTTGATCCGGAAGTCGTTGACCAGTCCCCCGCCGGGGCCGGTGGTCAGCGCCTGCCGGGTCTGGTCCTCGATGACGTCGGTCAGCGGGCAGGCCGCCGAGGTCAGCGTCATGTCCAGGGTGGCGACGTTGTCGTCGTCGACGTGGACGCCGTACACGAGGCCGAGGTCGACCACGTTGATGCCCAGCTCGGGGTCGACGACGTCCTTCATCGCCTCCTCGATGTCGCCCAACGCCGCCTTGCCACCGCCGGCCGGGGCGGCGGCCCCGTCGGCGGCCAGCGTCTCCGTACCCTCGGTGGCCGGCGTGGCCGTGCCGTCGGTCGCCACGGCGCCCGCCTCCGGCGTGGTGGTGCTGTCCTCGCTCATGCCGTCCCCTCGCTTCGCTCGGCGCCGGCATGAGCGGTTCCGGTGCTGTGCCGATGATTCGCTCGCTGACGCTCGCTCATGCCTTCACCTCCGGGCTCGCGCCCACCCCCGCGCGTGCCGCGGCGTCCTTGAACGCCATCCACGGCAGCAGCGCGCACTTGACCCGGGCCGGGTAGCGCGCGACACCCGCGAACGCCACCCCGTCCCCGAGCACCTCCTCGTCCGGCGTGACCTGGCCACGGCCGGACATCAACTCGACGAACGCCTCGTGCACGGCGAACGCCTCCCCCGCGTCCCGGCCGCGCAGCAGCTCGTGCAGCACGCTCGCCGACGCCTGGCTGATCGAGCAGCCCATGCCGTCGTACGAGATGTCGTGCAGCACGTCGCCGTCGGTGGCGACCCGTACGGTCACCTCGTCCCCGCAGGTCGGGTTGACGTGGTGCGCCTCGGCGACCCGGTCGGCCGGGTCCTCGGCGTCGCGCAGGCCACGGCCGTGCGGGTGCTTGTAGTGATCCAGGATGATCTCCTGGTAGAGCTGGTCGAGCTGCATCAGTCGAACACCTTCCGCACCTGCTCGAGACCGGACACCAACGCGTCGATCTCGTCCGTCGTGGTGTACAGGTAGAACGACGCCCGCGTCATGGCCGGTACGCCGAACCGGGTGCACACCGGCTTCGCGCAGTGGTGCCCCACCCGGACCTGCACGCCGAGCGAGTCCAGCACCTGCCCCACGTCGTGCGGGTGGATGTCGCCGAGCGCGAACGAGATCGTCCCGCCCCGGCCCACCGGCACGGTCGGCCCGAAGATCCGCAGGCCGGGCACGGTGGCGAGGGCGTCCAGCGCGTACGCCGTCAGCTCCTTCTCGTGCCACTGCACCGCCCGCATGCCCAGGCCGGTGAGGTAGTCCACGGCCGCCCCGAGCGCCACCGCCTCGGCGATCGGCGGGGTGCCCGCCTCGAACCGGGCCGGCGGCGCGGCGAACGTGGACCGCGCCATGGTCACCGTCTCGATCATCGACCCGCCGCCGAGCACCGGGGGCATCGCGGCGAGCAGTTCGCCCCGGCCCCACAGCACGCCGATGCCGGTCGGGCCGCACATCTTGTGCCCGGTGAAGACGATGAAGTCGGCGTCGAGGTCGACCACGTCCACCGGCATGTGCGGCACCGACTGCGAGCAGTCGAGCAGCAGCAGCGCCCCCACCTGGCGGACCCGCTCGGTGATCCGGGCGGTGGCGTTGACCGTGCCGAGGATGTTCGACGTGTGCACCAGCGAGACGATCTTCGTCCGCTCGGTGACCAGGTCCTCCAGCCCCGACTCGTCGAGCCGGCCGTGGTCGGTGACCGGGAACCAGCGCAGGGTCGCGCCGGTGCGCTCGCACAGCAGCTGCCACGGGACGATGTTCGAGTGGTGCTCCATCTCGGAGATCACCACCTCGTCCCCCGGGCCGAGGCGGAACCGGGGGTCGGCGTCGGGCCGCAGCGACGCGTTGGAGAACGCGTACGCGACGAGGTTGATCGCCTCGGTGGAGTTCTTGGTGAACACCACCTCGTCCACGCTCGGCGCGTTGACGAACGCGGCGATCTTCGCCCGGGCCCCCTCGTACGCCTCGGTCGCCTCGGTGCCCAGCGTGTGCACCGAGCGCGACACGTTGGCGTTGCGCCGGGCGTAGTGCTCGGCGAGGACGTCGAGCACCTGCCGCGGCTTGTGCGAGGTGTTGGCGCTGTCGAGGTAGACCAGCCGGTGCCCGTTGACCTCCCGGTCCAGGATCGGGAAGTCGGCCCGCACGCGCGCCACGTCGAACCGGGGCACGTCGTCGTACTGCGGCATGCCCGCCGGGATCGCGATGGAGGTCATCGGAACTCAGGCCCGCGCCGAGCCGGCCCCGGCCACGTACCGCTCGTAGCCCTCGTCCTCGAGCTTCTCGGCCAGCTCCGGGCCGCCCTCCTCGACGATCCGGCCGGCGACGAAGACGTGCACGAAGTCCGGCTTGATGTAGCGCAGGATCCGGGTGTAGTGGGTGATCAGCAGCAGGCCGGTGTCACCGGTGTCGCGGACCCGGTTGACCCCCTCGCTGACCACGCGCAGCGCGTCGACGTCGAGGCCGGAGTCGGTCTCGTCGAGGATCGCCACCTTCGGCTTGAGCAGCTCCAGCTGCACGATCTCGTGCCGCTTCTTCTCGCCGCCGGAGAAGCCCTCGTTGACGTTGCGCTGGGCGAACGCCGGGTCCATCTGGAGCTTCTCCATCGCGCCGCGCAGCTCGCCGGCCCAGGTGCGCAGCTTCGGCGCCTCGCCGTCGATCGCCGTCTTCGCGGTACGCAGGAAGTTGGCCACCGAGACGCCGGGGACCTCGACCGGGTACTGCATGGCCAGGAACAGGCCGGCGCGGGCCCGCTCGTCGACGGACATGGCCAGCACATCCTCGCCGTCGAGGGTCACCGAGCCGCCGGTGATCTCGTACTTCGGGTGGCCGGCGATGGAGTACGCCAGAGTGGACTTGCCGGAGCCGTTGGGGCCCATGATGGCGTGGGTCTCACCGGACCTCACGGTCAGGTCGACCCCGGCCAGGATCGGCTTGAGCTCACCCTCGGGCAGCTTGACCGACACCTTCAGGTCGCGGATCTCCAGGGTGCTCATTATCGGGTCACTCCATTGCTCGGCGTGAGGCTGACGTAGATGTCGCCGTCGCGGACTTCGACGGGGTAGACGGGGACGGGTTCGGTGGCGGGCAGCCCGGTCGGCTCGCCCGTACGCAGGTCGAAACGGGATCCGTGCAGCCAGCATTCCAGCGAACAGCCCTCGACCTCGCCCTCGGAGAGGGCGACCGCGGCGTGGGAGCACTCGTCGTACACGGCGTAGAACTGGTCGTCCTCGCCGTGCACGACGGCGATCCGGGTGCCGTCGACGTCGGCGCTGATCGCGGTGCCCTTCGGCACGTCCTCGGTCCCGCAGATCCTGATCATCAGGCGCCGGCCTTGCTGAGGCGGGCCTCGATCGCGTCGCCGAGGCGCTCCCGCAGCTCCTCGACCGGGATCTTGTTGATCAGCTCGGCGAAGAAGCCGCGCACCACCAGGCGGCGGGCCTCGCCCTCCGGGATGCCCCGGGCCATCAGGTAGAACAGCTGCTCGTCGTCGAAGCGGCCGGTCGCGCTGGCGTGGCCGGCGCCGGCGATCTCGCCGGTCTCGATCTCCAGGTTCGGCACGGAGTCCGCCCGGGCGCCGTCGGTGAGCAGCAGGTTCCGGTTGATCTCGTACGTGTCGGTGCCGGCCGCCTCCGCCTGGATCAGCACGTCGCCCACCCAGACCGTGTGGGCGTCCTCGCCCTGCAGCGCGCCCCGGTAGCCGACGTAGCTGCGGCAGTCCGGCACGTTGTGGTCGACGAGCTGGCGGTGCTCCAGGTGCTGGCCGCCGTCGGCGAAGTAGACGCCGTAGAGCTCGGCCTCGCCGCCCCGGCCGGTGTACTCCACCGAGGTGTACTGCCGGACCAGGTCGCCGCCGAGAGTGACCTGCACGTGGACCACCTTGGCGTCGCGGCCCAGCCTCACCTTGAGGTGCTGCGCCTGGACGGCGTCGTCGGCCCAGTCGGCGACGGTGACCAGGGTCAGCTTCGCGCCGTCGGCCACCGCCACCTCGACGTTGTCGGCCAGCGTGGCCGAGCCGGTGTGCTCCACCACCAGGGTCACCTCGGCGAACCGGCCCACCTCGACGAAGGTGTGGCCGAAGGCGAGCGCGTCGGCGCCCTCGCCGACCACCCGCAGGCGCGCCGGCTCGCCCACCACCGCGTCCGCGGCGACCTGGACCAGCAGCGCCTCGGCCGCGCCGCCGTGGGCCAGCGCGCTGACCCGGTCGAACGGGGTGAGCACGCTGCCCACCCGCGGATCGTCCCTGCCGATCCGGCTGACGGCGACGCCCTCGGGCAGGTCGCCGTACTCGTGGCGGACCGCGCCGGTCGCGGCCTGCGCCTCCGACAACTCCAGCTCGGCGCCTCTGGCGCCGCGCTGCGACCTGGAGCCGTCGCCACCGACCAGGCCGCGCAGGCGCTTGAGCGGGGTGAAGCGCCACTCCTCCTCCAGGCCCGTGAGGGCCGGGAAGTCGGCGACGTCGTACGAGCGGAGCGCCTGCGACTTGGTGCTGGGCGGCGCGGAAGCCTGGATAGTCATCTCTTCCTTGGTCTGTTCTACGACGACGGTGTCATTAATCGGAGGGTCGGTCGGGCCCGTGCTGCCCGGCCCAACGGGTCCGGGTTCGCGCAGCCCGGCCCGATGGATCGGGGCTCGCGGGCGGCGTCAGCCGACCGCGCCCTCCATCTGGAGCTCGATCAGGCGGTTGAGCTCCAGCGCGTACTCCATCGGAAGCTCCTTGGCGATCGGCTCGATGAAGCCGCGCACGATCATCGCCATCGCCTCGTCCTCGCTCAGGCCCCGGCTCATCAGGTAGAAGAGCTGGTCCTCGCTGACCTTCGAGACGGTCGCCTCGTGCCCCATCGCCACGTCGTCCTCGCGGATGTCGACGTACGGGTAGGTGTCGGAGCGGGAGATCGTGTCCACCAGCAGCGCGTCGCACTTGACGGTGCTCCTGCTGCTGAAGGAGCCCTCCAGCACCTGCACGAGCCCGCGGTACGAGGTGCGGCCGCCGCCCCGGGCGATCGACTTCGACACGATGGTGCTGCTGGTGTGCGGCGCCGCGTGCACCATCTTGGCGCCGGCGTCCTGGTGCTGGCCCTCGCCGGCCATGGCCACCGACAGCACCTCGCCCTTGGCGTGCTCGCCGGTCATGTAGACCGCCGGGTACTTCATGGTGACCTTGGAGCCGATGTTGCCGTCGATCCACTCCATGGTCGCGCCCTCGTGGCAGACGGCGCGCTTGGTGACCAGGTTGTAGACGTTGTTCGACCAGTTCTGGATGGTCGTGTAGCGGCACCGGGCGTTCTTCTTGACGATGATCTCCACCACGGCGCTGTGCAGCGAGTCCGAGGAGTAGATCGGGGCGGTGCAGCCCTCGACGTAGTGCACGTACGCGCCCTCGTCGACGATGATCAGCGTCCGCTCGAACTGGCCCATGTTCTCGGTGTTGATCCGGAAGTACGCCTGCAGCGGGATCTCCACGTGCACGCCCTTCGGCACGTAGATGAACGAGCCGCCGGACCACACGGAGGTGTTCAGCGCGGCGAACTTGTTGTCGCCGACCGGGATCACCGTGCCGAAGTACTCCTTGAACAGATCCTCGTGCTCCTTGAGCGCGGTGTCCGTGTCCAGGAAGACGACGCCCTGCTCCTCCAGATCCTCGCGGATCTTGTGGTAGACGACCTCGGACTCGTACTGCGCCGCGACACCGGCGATCAGCCGCTGCTTCTCCGCCTCGGGGATGCCCAGCTTGTCGTAGGTGTTCTTGATGTCCTCGGGCAGGTCCTCCCAGCTGGTGGCCTGCTTCTCGGTGGACCGGACGAAGTACTTGATGTTGTCGAAGTCGATCCCGGTGAGGTCGGCGCCCCAGGCCGGCATCGGCTTGCGGCCGAACAGCCGCAGGCCCTTCAGTCGCAGGTCGAGCATCCAGGCCGGCTCGTTCTTCTTGGCGGAGATGTCCCGCACCACCGCCTCGTTGAGGCCACGCTGGGCGGACGCCCCGGCGACGTCGGGGTCGGCCCAGCCGTACTCGTAGCGACCGAGGGCGGCGAGCTGCTCATCCTGGGTCAGGGGCTGGACGATCTGCTCGGTCATCTATCTGTCCTCACAGTGGTGACGGTGTTACCGGACTGGACACGTGCCGGCTGGGCCGGGATGTGCGTGGTGCAGACCCCGTCGCCGTGCGCGATGGTGGCCAGGCGCTGCACGTGGGTGCCGACCAGACGGGAGATGACCCCGGTCTCGGCCTCGCACAGCTGGGGGAACTCGGCGGCCACGTGCGCCACCGGGCAGTGGTGCTGGCAGAGCTGGCCGCCGGAGGCGATCGTCGACGCGTTGGCAGCGTAGCCCTCGGCGGTGAGCGCCCCGGCGAGCGCCTCGGCCCGCGCGAGGGGGTCGTCGCCGGCGTCCTCCATGGCGGCCCGGCAGCGGGCCTCCAGCGCCTCCACCTGCTCGGCGGCGAACGCCTCCACGGCCTCGGGCCCACCGTTACGGGCGATCCAGCGCAGCGCCGCGGTGGCCATGTTGTCGTAGTGGTGGGTGCCGCAGCGCACGCGGGCCGCGTCGGTCAGCAGGAACACCTTCGCCGGGCGGCCGCGCCCCCGGCCGCCCCGTACGGCCTGCTCGCGGGCGATCACGTCGCCGTCGGCGAGCATCGCGTCGAGGTGCCGACGGAT
The DNA here is from genome assembly GCF_039871625.1 of Micromonospora sp. B11E3. Classification (NCBI taxonomy): domain Bacteria; kingdom Bacillati; phylum Actinomycetota; class Actinomycetes; order Micromonosporales; family Micromonosporaceae; genus Micromonospora; species Micromonospora sp. B11E3. Next base: position 48,390 of record NZ_JBDPMC010000021.1, read on the forward strand.
CGCCGCCGGGCTGAGCCCGAGCGCCACGCCGAGCTGGGCGGCGGTGGTCGCCCCGCGCTCCAGCAGCAGCTGGGTGACCCGGTCCCGGGTGGAAAGGTCGGCGGACGCGGCCTGCGACAACTCCAGCTCGGCGCGTCCGACGCCGCGCCGCGATCCCGAGCCGTCGCCGGCGGCCGGCGTGGTGGCCGGCTGCCGCCCGGAGAGCGCCGCCGCGTTTTTCACAACGGCAACGTTACGTAATTCGCGGCGGGCCCGCAATCCCACCCCCGGTGACGCGAGCCACCGGTACGCCGGAGTCACCCGATCGGGCTCCACTACGGTGCGTAGGATTTGCCGCGTGAAGCACTCCGCCCGGTACCCGGTCTCCGCCGCCCTGCTGCGCCGGCTGGCGTACGCGTCGATCATCGCCAACGTGGCCATCGTGGTCACCGGCGGGGCCGTCCGGCTGACCGCCTCCGGCCTCGGCTGCCCGACCTGGCCCCGGTGCACCGACGCCTCGTACGTCGCCACGCAGGAGATGGGCGTGCACGGGGCGATCGAGTTCGGCAACCGGCTGCTCACCTTCGCCGTGGGGATCATCGCGCTGGCCGTCGCGGTGGGCGTGCTCCTGCACCGGCCCCGCCGGCGGGGGCTGCTGCCGCTCGCGGTCGCGGTGCTGTTCGGCATCCCGGCGCAGGCGGTGATCGGCGGCGTCACCGTGCTGACCAACCTCAACCCGTGGGTGGTCGGGCTGCACTTCCTCGCCTCGATGGTCGTGATCGGGCTGGCGTACGCGCTCTGGCGGCGCATCGGCGAGCCGGACGGCCCGACGGTGCCCACCGTGCCGGCGCCGCTGCGGGCGCTGGCGCTGCTCACCACCGTGGTCAGCGCCGCGGTGCTGGTGATCGGCACCTGGGTCACCGGCAGCGGCCCGCACGCGGGCGACCAGGGCGCGGCACGCAACGGGCTCGACCCGGAGGCGATCTCGCAGGTGCACGCCGACGGCGTGTTCCTGCTGATCGGGCTGTCCGTGGCGCTGATCTTCGCGTTCCGCGCGGTGGGCGCCCGACGGGCCGAGCGGGCGGCGGTCGTGCTGGTGGCGGTGGAGCTGGGGCAGGGCGTGATCGGCTTCGTGCAGTACTTCACCCACCTGCCGGCGGTGCTGGTCGGCGCCCACATGCTCGGCTCGTGCCTGGTGCTGCTGGCCACCCTCGCGGTCCAGTGGTCCACCCGCGAACGCCACCCGACCCCGGTCACCCCGACCCCGACCGCGCCGGACGCCGCCCCGGCCGCCCCGATCCCCACCGCCGCCTGACCCCACCGCGGCCGGTTGCGCGCCCCTCCGGGGCGCCGCGCCCGTCAAGATCCGCGCAACTTTCTGTGAAGTAGTGGCCTCGAACGGCGCATGAGGGGACAACTTCCGTGAAGTTGCCCCCTCAACGGAGCGGCGGGGCCAGGCGCAGGCGGGTCAGGACGGCGTCGGCCAGGCGGTCGGGGGCGCCGTCGGCGTACCCGAGAAACAGGCTCGGCTCGGTGAGCTCCAGCTCGACCAGCACCGGCCCGCCGTCCGGGCCCGGGATGAGGTCGACCCGGGCGTACAGCAGGCGCCGCGGTCCACCGGGCACCGCCGCGAGGACCCGCTCCGCCACGGCCAACTGCTCCGGGGTGGCCGTGGGCGGCGTGATCACCTCGGGCTTGTAGAGCCCTGCCACGCCCAAGTCGGGACCGGTCAGCATCGGCCCCTTGCGGATGGCGTGGCTGAACCGGAGCCCGTGCGGGCCGGCGAGGAACAGCAGCGCCGTCTCGCCGTCGGCGTCGACGGCCGACAGGTACGGCTGGACCATGGCGAGCCGGCCGGCGTCCGACAGCCGGCGCAGGTGCGCCACCGCCAGTGACCGGTGCTCCGGATCGGCCAGGTCGTACCGGCCGGTGTCCTGGCAGCCGGCGCTGACCGCCGGCTTCACGACGTACTCGCCGGCCGCGGGGAGCTCCCAGGACTCCCCCGGCGCCACCCAGGCGGTGGACACGGTCGGCACCCCGGCGGCGGACAGTTCGACCAGGTAGCGCTTGTCGGTGTTCCAGCGCACCACGTCGGCCGGGTTCGCCAGCCGGGGCACGGTGTCGGCCCAGGCCACGAACTCGTCGCGGCGCGGCGCGTAGTCCCAGGGCGAGCGGAGTACGACCAGGTCGTGGGCCGCCCAGTCGGCGGTCGGATCGTCCCAGGCGGCGACGGAGACGGCGACGCCCCGCCCGGCCAGCGGGGCGAGCAGCAGCCGGTCGTCCGGATCGAGGTCGAGCAGCTCGGTGCAGGTGACGAGAGCGACCCGGGGTTCCCCCCGGGTCGGCTGGTGGTGGGTGGTCAACTTATGTCAACGGGCCATCGTGCGCCGGGCCATGGACCGCCAGAGGTCGTTGCTCGGACGCATCTGGTCCATCAGTTCACGCTCCCAGGCGTTCTCGACGGCGACTCCGGCCGTGGCGCAGGCCTGCCGCGCGACGTCGGTGCCGTCGGCGAACTGGTCCGCCCACGCCCCGTCCGCGCCCACCAGGACGATGCGCGCCCCGCGCTTGCCGACGTACTCGATGACCGCCTTCGCCCCGCCGTGCCCGGCGGCGAACGACTTGATGCCCGCGACCAGGCCGTTGGGCGCCTGCCCGGCGGTCTGTTCAGCCGTCAGCGTCGTATCGGAACCATCTGCCATGACGCGAAGCCTAAGCAGACTTCGGCCGTCCTGCGCGAGAAACATGAACGAATTGTGATTCCGATTACCTGCACGTTTAAGGAAGACCACAGGTAACTTGCCCGGTTATATCCGGATCTTAGGGGAAAAACGATCGGGAAAAGTTGTCCGATCCGTCACAGGTTGAGCGGACCAGACTCATACCGAAATGCGCCCGATGAGCCGGCATGGACGGACAAGTCGTCCGTGGCGGTGATTTGTCGGCGCAAGCCGCCCGCGACGCGGCCCCGGCCGGCTTGCCGTCCCGGGTCAGATCAGGGCGTCGACCGCGACGGCGGCGAAGACGATCGTCAGGTAGACGTACGACCAGTGGAACAGCCGCATCGGCTGGACCGCCCCGCCCCGGGCCACCTGGCGGCAGAGCTTGTGCGCCTCGGCCACGAAGATCCCGCCGGCGACCAGCGCGGTGACGCCGTAGATCGGGCTCATCCCCAGCGGCCACACGGCCAGCGACGACAGCAGGGTCAGCCAGGCGAACAGGATGATCTCGGCGTTGACCCGGCGGGCGGAGGCCACGACCGGCAGCATCGGGATGCCGGCCCGGGCGTAGTCGGCCTTGTACTTCATCGCCAGCGGGTAGAAGTGCGGCATCTGCCAGAAGAACACCACCGCGAACAGCGCCCAGGCGGCCGGGGCCAGCGAGCCGGTGACCGCGGCCCAGCCGATCAGCACCGGGGCCGCGCCGCACGCGCCGCCCCAGAAGGTGTTCTGCGGCGTCGTGCGCTTGAGCCAGAGCGTGTAGACCAGGTCGTAGTAGGCGATCGCGGCCAGGGTCAGCCCGGCGGCCAGCCAGTTGGTGAACGCGGCCATCAAGGCCACCGAGACGACGGCCAGCACCAGCCCGAAGACCAGGGCGTTGCGCGGCGACACCGAGTGCGTCGGCAGCGGGCGGCGCTTGGTGCGCCGCATCACCTGGTCGATGTCCAGATCGATGTAGCAGTTCAGGACGCTGGCCGCGCCGGCGGCGAGCGAGCCGCCCACCAGCACCACCGCCATCAGCCACAGCGACGGCAGCCCGCCCTCGGCGAGCATCATCGCCGGAACGGTGGTGACCAGCAGCAGCTCGACGATGCGCGGCTTGGTCAGGGCGACGTACGCGGAGACCACCGCCCGGGCGTCCCGCCGGGCCGCCGCCGGCGCCCCGGCCACCGTGCGCACCGGCTGCCCGGCAGGGTCGCTGACGGGGCGCTCGGTGATCATGCTCACGGATTGCCACCTTCCGGCGTCGGCGGAGTCGCCGCGGTCTACCTTCGGGCGGACCGCAGGGGGAGGTCGGGTCGGTCGGACCCCGTCCGGGCCCACACACCGACCCACAGACTACGCGTCGTCGTTTTCGCTGCCCGGGCGACCCGACAACGGTGCGGACGGTCACACCGCCGGTGGATCGTCCAACCCGGTCGGACCGGCACAGACCAGCATGTAGATCCCCGGGCGGGCGTTTAGAACCACTCGATAGGGTCACTACCGAGGGTTCCGCCCAACTGCCGAGGAGCACAACCATCGTGGCTGCCAACCGACCCGAGCAACCCGCACTCAACTGGTCCGACCTCGACCGCCGGGCCGTCGACCTCGTCCGCGTGCTGGCCATGGACGCCGTGGAGAAATCCGGCAACGGCCACCCCGGCACCGCGATGAGCCTCGCCCCCGCGGCGTACCTGCTGTTCAACCGCGTGATGCGGCACAACCCGGCGGACCCGAACTGGCCCGGGCGGGACCGCTTCGTGCTCTCGGCCGGCCACTCCAGCCTGACCCTCTACATCCAGCTCTTCCTCTCCGGCTACCCGCTGGGGCTGGAGGACCTGAAGGCGCTGCGGCAGTGGGGCTCGCTGACCCCGGGCCACCCCGAGCACGGCCACACCCCGGGCGTGGAGACCACCACCGGCCCGCTCGGCCAGGGCATCGGCAACGCGGTCGGCATGGCCATGGCGGCCCGCCGCGAGCGCGGCCTGTTCGACCCCGAGGCGGAGCCCGGCGCGTCGGTCTTCGACCACGACATCTGGTGCATCGCCTCGGACGGCGACATCGAGGAGGGCATCAGCCACGAGGCCAGCGCGCTCGCCGGCCACCAGCAGCTGGGCAACCTCACGCTGATCTTCGACGACAACGAGATCTCCATCGAGGACGACACCCGCATCGCCAAGAGCGAGGACGTGGCGGCCCGCTACGCGGCGTACGGGTGGCACGTGCAGACCGTCGACTGGCGTGCCGGCGACGCCGACCAGGGCGAGTACCACGAGGACGTCGAGGCGCTGTACCAGGCGCTGCTGGCGGCCAAGGCCGAGACCGGCCGCCCCTCCTTCATCGCGCTGCGCACCATCATCGGCTGGCCCGCCCCCAACAAGAAGAACACCGGCAAGATCCACGGCTCGGCGCTGGGCGCCGAGGAGGTGGCCGCGACCAAGCAGCTGCTCGGCTTCGACCCGGCCCAGACCTTCCAGGTCGAGGAAGAGGTCCTCGGCCGCGCCCGCCAGGTGCTGCAGCGCGGCGCCCGGGCCCAGCAGGAGTGGGACGCGGCGTACGGGAACTGGGCGAAGGCCAACCCGGAGCGCAAGGCGCTGTGGGACCGGATGGCCGCGCGGACCCTGCCGCAGGGCTGGGCGGACGCCCTGCCGACCTTCCCGGCCGACGCCAAGGGCATCGCCACCCGGGCCGCGTCCGGCAAGGTGCTGGAGGCCCTCGCGCCGGTGCTGCCCGAGCTGTGGGGCGGCTCGGCCGACCTGGCGGAGAGCAACAACACCACCATGAAGGGCGAGCCGTCCTTCATCCCGGCCGCCTGGGCCACCAAGGAGTTCCCGGGCCACGAGTACGGCCGCACGCTGCACTTCGGCATCCGCGAGCACGCGATGGGCGCCATCCTCAACGGCATCGCCCTGCACGGCGGCACCCGCCCGTACGGCGGCACGTTCCTCGTCTTCAGCGACTACATGCGCCCCTCGGTGCGGCTCGCCGCACTGATGAAGCTGCCGGTGGTCTACGTCTGGACGCACGACTCGATCGGCCTCGGCGAGGACGGCCCCACCCACCAGCCGGTGGAGCACCTGACCGCGCTGCGGGCCATCCCCGGCCTGGACGTGGTCCGCCCCGCCGACGCCAACGAGACCGCGTGGGCGTGGCGGCAGGCCCTGGAGCACACCGACCGGCCGACCGCGCTGGCGCTCAGCCGCCAGGCGCTGCCGACGCTGGACCGCTCGGCCCTGGCCGGCGCCGAGGGCACCACCAAGGGCGGCTACGTGCTGGCCGAGGCCTCCACCGGCCAGCCGCACGTGATCCTCGTCGGCACCGGCTCCGAGGTGCAGCTCTGCCTCACCGCCCGGGAGCGGCTGGAGGCCGACGGCACCCCCACCCGGGTGGTGTCGATGCCGTGCCAGGAGTGGTTCTTCGCCCAGAACGAGGCCTACCGGGAGTCGGTCCTGCCGCGCGGGGTAAAGGCACGGGTGAGCGTGGAGGCGGGCATCGGCATGTCCTGGCGCGCGATCGTCGGCGACTCCGGCGAGAGTGTCAGCCTGGAGCACTACGGCGCGAGCGCCCCGCACACCGTGCTCTTCGAGCAGTTCGGGTTCACCCCCGACCGGATCGTGGCCGCCGCGCACGCGGCGCTGACCCGGGTGGGCGAGATCACCGGTTTCACGACCGGCAACTGAGGGGAGCGTGGACAGCATGACGGACAGGCTGGCTGAGCTGAGCGCCGCCGGGGTGGCGGTCTGGCTCGACGATCTTTCCCGGACGCGGCTGAGCTCCGGCGGGCTGGACCAGCTCCGCCGGGAGAAGCGCGTGGTCGGGGTGACCACGAACCCGACGATCTTCGCCAAGGCGCTCGGCGACGCGACCGAGTACGACTGGCAGCTGCGCGACCTCGCCACCCGGGGGCTGGAGGTGGAGGAGGCGGTGCGCATGCTCACCACGTACGACGTGCGGTGGGCGTGCGACGTGATGCGCCCGGCGTACGACGCCACCGCCGGCGTCGACGGCCGGGTCTCCATCGAGGTGGACCCGCGGCTGGCCCACGAGACGGCGAAGACCGTCGCCGAGGCCAAGGCGCTGTGGTGGCTGGTGGACCGCCCGAACCTCTTCATCAAGATCCCGGCCACCGAGGCCGGCCTCCCGGCGATCACCGCGACCCTGGCCGAGGGGATCAGCGTCAACGTCACGCTGATCTTCGGGCTGGACCGGTACTCGCAGGTGATGGACGCCTTCCTCGCCGGCCTGGAGCAGGCGAAGGCCAACGGCCACGACCTGTCGAAGATCGGCTCGGTGGCGTCGTTCTTCGTCTCCCGCGTCGACACCGAGGTGGACAAGCGGCTGGAGAAGATCGGCTCGGACGAGGCCAAGGCGCTGCGCGGCAAGGCCGCCGTGGCCAACGCCCGGCTGGCGTACGAGCGGTACTGCGAGGTCTTCTCCTCCGCCCGCTGGCAGGCCCTGGCCGACGCCGGGGCCCACCCGCAGCGCCCGCTGTGGGCGTCCACCTCGACGAAGAACCCGGACTACCGGGACGTCATCTACGTCGAGGAGCTGATCGCGCCCGGAACGGTCAACACCATGCCGGAGGCGGTCATCCACGCCTTCGCCGACCACGGCGAGACCCGTTCCGACACCGTCACCGGCGCGTACGACGACGCCCGCGGGGTCTTCACCGACCTGGCCGCGGCCGGCGTGGACATGTCCGACGTGATCGCCACCCTGGAGCGGGAGGGCGTGGAGAAGTTCGAGGCCAGTTGGGTGGAGCTGCTCGACGGGGTCCGGCGCTCCCTCGACGCGGCGGGCCAGGGCAGCGGGCGGCCGGGCCAGGCCGCCAAGAAGGCGGGGGGCACCGCGTGACGGACGGCCGCGGACGCGCCTCGGGGCACCGCCCCGGGGCGCGCCGCGCGCCCGGCAGAGGTGACCCCGGAGCGCGCCGCGCGCCCGGCAGAGGTGACCCCGGAGCGCGCCGCGCGCCCGGCAGAGGTGACCCCGGGGCGCGCCGCGGGCCGGGCCGGCGGGCTACCGCAGCGGGCCGTCAGGCACCCGGGACGCGCCGCACCGCCCGCCGCGGGCTGCCGGGGGCGCGCGACGTCCTCCGGCGGGAAGGGGCGGCGACGTGAGCGACCTGCTGTCCGGTCCCGCCGAGGCGGCGGCCGGGCTGGCCGTGTACGGCGCGGACGCGGTCGACCGGTCCGCCCCCGCCTCCGCCCGCGACGCCCTGGTCCGCCGGGGCGTCGCGGCGAAGCTGACCGCCAAGGATCCGACGCTGTGGGGCCCGGAGGCCGCGGCCGAGGCGGGCATCCGCCTCGGCTGGCTGGACACCCACCGGCGCAGCCGGGAACTGCTCCCCCAGCTCGCCGAGCTGACCGCCGAGCTGGCCGACCTGGACCACGTGGTGCTCGCCGGCATGGGCGGCTCGTCGCTGGCCCCCGAGGTGATCACCCGCACGCTGGGCCGGCCGCTGACCGTGCTGGACACCACCGACCCGGGTCAGGTCCGCCGGGCGCTGGCCGACCGGCTGGAGCGCACCGTCGTCGTGGTGGCCAGCAAGTCCGGCTCGACGGTGGAGACCGACAGTCACCTGCGCGCGTACCGGCAGGCGTTCCTGGACGCCGGGCTGACCGAGGCGGAGGCCGGTCGGCACTTCGTCGTGGTCACCGACCCGGGCTCCCCGCTGGAGGCCGCCGCCGCCGAGCTGGGCGCCGTTCCGGTGCTCGCCGACCCGCAGGTCGGCGGCCGGTACGCGGCGCTGACCGCGTTCGGGCTGGTCCCGGCCGCGCTGGCCGGGGTCGAGGTGACCGAGCTGCTGGACCAGGCCGACGCGCTCGCCGGGGCGCTGGGGCGCGACGCCGACAATCCCGGCCTGGCGCTGGGCGCCGCCCTCGGCGCCGCGGCCACGCTGGGTCGGGACAAGCTGGCCCTGGTCGGTGACGGCACCGGCCTGGACGGGCTCGGCGACTGGATCGAGCAACTGATCGCCGAGTCGACCGGCAAGGCCGGGCTCGGCATCCTGCCGGTCGTGCTGGAGTCCCCCGCCGCCCCCGGCGGCACCGGCCCGGACGTGCTGACCGTCGCCTACGGCGGCGCGCTGGCGGCCGGGACCGTCCCCGGCGGCGGCTGCCAGCCGGACGTCGCGGTCAACGGCCCGCTCGGCGCCCAGTTCCTGACCTGGGAGTACGCGACCGCGGTGGCGGGCGTGGTGCTCGGGGTGAACCCGTTCGACCAGCCGAACGTCGCGGAGAGCAAGGACAACACCCGGCGCATCCTGGCCGCCGGCGCGCCGGCGCAGGCCCCGGCGTTCACCGAGGGCGCGATCGAGGTGTACGCCCCGGCGGGCGCCCCCGGCGACCTGGCCGGCGTGCTGCGGCATCTGCTCGACGGGACCGGCGGTGACGGCTACCTGGCCGTCATGGCGTTCCTGGACCGGATCGGCGACGCCGCGGTGGCGGGCCTGCGCCCGCTGCTCGCCGAGGCGTCCGGCCGGCCGGTCACCTTCGGCTGGGGGCCGCGGTTCCTGCACTCGACCGGCCAGTACCACAAGGGCGGCCCCGGGGTGGGCGCCTTCCTCCAGTTGACCGGTACGGTCGAGGATGATCTGCCGGTGCCCGGGCAGCCGTACTCCTTCGGAGAGTTGCAGGCGGCCCAGGCCGCCGGCGACCGGCAGGCCCTGGCCGGCCGGGGGCGCCCGCTGCTGCGGCTGCACCTGACCGACCGGGCCGCGGGGGTGGCCCAGCTGCTCGATACGGCCCGGCGGTTACGGGCGTGACGATGGACGATGTGGAGCGAACAGAGGTGGCACCGTGAGCGCGAGGAGTGAGCCGGTTTTGCGAGCCCCGCAGTCGCGAACCGAGGTGGCGCGGTGAATCCGCTGCGCGATCCCCAGGACCGGCGGCTGCCCCGGATCCCGGAGCCGTGCGCTCTGGTGATCTTCGGCGTGACCGGCGACCTGGCGCGGAAGAAGCTGCTGCCGGCGGTCTACGACCTGGCGAACCGGGGGCTCCTGCCACCCGGTTTCGTGGTCCTGGGCTTCGCCCGGCGCGACTGGGGCGACGGCGACTTCGAGTCGCTGGCCCACGACGCGGCCAAGCAGCACGCGCGGACCCCCTGGCGCGAGGAGGTCTGGGCCCGGCTGGCCGGCAACATCAAGTTCGTGGGCGGCTCGTTCGACGACGACGCCGCCTTCGACCACCTGGCCGCCACGCTGGACGACCTGCGCGACTCCCACGGCATCCAGGGCAACGCCGCCTTCTACTTCTCCATCCCCCCGGCCGCGTTCCCGGTGGTGCTCAAGCAGCTCGCCCGCACCGGCATGGCCGACAACGCGAAGTCCGGCGGGTGGCGCCGGGTGGTGGTGGAGAAGCCGTTCGGGCACGACCTGCCGTCGGCGAAGGAGCTCAACGACCTGGTCGACGACGTCTTCACCCGGCCGGACGTCTTCCGGATCGACCACTACCTGGGCAAGGAGACGGTCCAGAACATCCTGGCCCTGCGCTTCGCCAACAGCCTGTTCGAGCCGCTGTGGAGCGCCCGGTACGTCGACTCGGTGCAGATCACCATGGCCGAGGACGTCGGCATCGGCACCCGGGCTGCCTTCTACGACTCCGTCGGCACCGCCCGGGACGTCCTGCAGAACCACCTGCTCCAGCTGCTGGCGCTGGTGGCGATGGAGGAGCCGACGAGCTTCGACGCCGACGAGATCCGCACCGAGAAGCTGAAGGTGCTCAAGGCGATCACGGTGCCGAAGGACGTCGCCCGGGACACGGTGCGCGGGCAGTACCTGCCGGGCTGGGTCGGGGGCCAGCGGGCGAAGGGCTACCTGGAGGAGGAGGACGTCCCGGCGGACTCCACCACCGAGACCTACGTGGCGGTGAGGCTGGGCATCCAGAACCGCCGCTGGGCGGGGGTGCCGTTCTACATCCGGGCCGGCAAGCGGCTGCCCCGGCGGGTGACCGAGGTCGCCATCATGTTCAAGAAGGCGCCCCACCTGCCGTTCGACCCGGCCGACATGGAGATGCTCGGCAACAACCAGCTCGTCATCCGGGTGCAGCCGGACGAGGGCGTGGTGCTGAAGTTCGGCTCGAAGGTGCCGGGCACCACGATGGAGGTCCGCGACATCGCGATGGACTTCCAGTACGGTGAGGCGTTCACCGAGTCCAGCCCCGAGGCGTACGAGCGGCTGGTGCTGGACGTGCTGATCGGCGACCGTACCCTCTTCCCCGACGCCGCCGAGGTCGAACAGAGCTGGGCGGTGGTGGACCCGCTGGAGCACGCCTGGACGGGCACCCGACCCGAGCCGTACCGGGCCGGTGAGTGGGGCCCCCGGGCCGCCGACGAGATGCTGGCCCGCGAGGGCCGGGCTTGGCGGAGAGCGTGAGCGAGCACTGCTACCGAACCAGGAGGCTCCAGTGATCGGCCTGTGGGACACCACCGGCAGCGAGGTGGTCAAGGCGCTCGCCGCGGAGCGGCGCAGCGCCGGCGGGGTGGCCAGCGGCATGGCGCTCACCCTGATCGTCGTCGTCGACGAGAAGCGGGTACGGGAGGCGGAGGCGGCCGCCACCATCGCCGCCGCCGCCCACCCGTGCCGGCTGCTCGTCGTGGTCCGCACGGACGTCGAGCGGGACCGCAACCGGCTGGACGCGGAGATCGTCGTCGGGGGCCGGCTCGGCCCGTGCGAGGCGGTGGTCATGCGCATGTACGGCCGGCTGGCGCTGCACGCCGAGTCGGTGGTGATGCCGCTGCTGGTGCCGGACGTGCCGGTGGTGACGTGGTGGCACGGCGAGCCGCCGGAGGAGATCGCCACGGACTTCCTCGGCGTGGTCGCCGACCGGCGGATCACCGACGCGGCGCAGGCCGCCGACCCGATCGAGGCGCTGCGCCGGCGCGCCCGGGACTACGCCCCCGGCGACACCGACCTGGCGTGGACCCGGATCACCCCGTGGCGCACCCTGGTCGCGGGCGCCTTCGACACCACCGAGGCGCGGGTCACCGCGGCCCGGGTGGTGGCGCCGCCGGCCGACCCGACCGCCGCCCTGATGTGCGGCTGGCTGGGCAGCCGGCTGGGGATCAGTCCGCAGTGGGAGCGGACCGACGGCTTCCCCCGGATGCGTGAGGTGCAGTTGACCTGCGCCAACGGCGACGCGCTGACGCTGACCCGGGAGGACAGCGTGGCGACGTTCCGGCGCAGCGGGCAGCAGGACCGGCAGCTGCCGCTGGTGCGCCGGCCGCTCGGCGACGAACTGGCCGAGGAGCTGCGCCGGCTGGACGCCGACCAGGTGTACGCCGAGGCGCTCGGCGCGATGGCCGGGGTCTCCGGGCTGGACCAGCGCCCCGGGCAGCGGGTGCACGTCTGGAAGGACCCGGCGACCGCGCAGCGCGCCGAGGCGGGGGTGACCGCCCACTCGGGGACCAGGGCGACCCCCTGAGGTCACGGACGGGCGGCCCGCCCGGCGGTGGCCCGGTGGCCACCGAGGGGGCCGCGACGGAGGGCCGCCGGCCCGCGGGCACGACGAACAGGGACCGCGAGGGCGGTCGGAAACGAAGGCAAAAACAGATGAGTGAGGCGAGTGTCGCCGTCCATGCCGACGCCAACCTGCTCGCGCAGGCGGTGGCGGCCCGGTTGGTGGTGAAGCTGCTCGACGCCCAGGCCGACCGCGGCCAGGCGTCGGTGGTGCTGACCGGCGGGCGGATCGCCGCGGCCGTGTACCGGGCGGTGGCCGCGCTGCCGGCCCGGGACGCGGTGGACTGGTCCCGGGTCGACGTGTGGTGGGGCGACGAACGCTTCCTGCCGGCCGGCGACCCGGATCGCAACGAGACGCAGGCCCGGGCGGCGCTGCTGGACGCGATGCCCCTGGACCCGGCCCGGGTGCACCCCATGCCGGCCTCCGACGGCCCGGCCGGCGCCGACCCGGAGGCCGCCGCCGCCGGGTACGCCGCCGAACTGGCCCGCGCCGCGCGGCCGGGCCACGCCACGCTCCCCCACTTCGACGTGCTGATGCTCGGCGTCGGCGAGGACGGGCACGTCGCCTCGGTGTTCCCGGAGCACCCGGTGCACCACGACAACCGGCCGGTCAGCGCCGTGCGGGGCAGCCCCAAGCCACCGCCGGTGCGCACCACCCTGACCCTGCCGACGATCAACACCGCCGACGAGGTCTGGCTGGTGGCCAGTGGCGCGGACAAGGCCCGGGCGGTGAGCATGGCGCTGGCCGGGGCGGGGCCGGTCCAACTGCCGGCCGCCGGGGCGCACGGCGTCAGCCGTACGCTCTGGCTGCTCGACCGGGCCGCGGCGGCGGACGTCCCGCCCCGCCTGCGCAGCCTCCGCTGAGGGGCGGAAACGACTGCGCGCGGCCCGTCAGATGACGGACCGCGCGCAGTCTGTACGACTCGACAGGCTCGCTGTCAGGCCCCGCTGGCGAGCTGGAGGCGCAACCACAGCCCCAGCCCCACGATGCAGGCGAACCAGACGATGCCCACCAGCACCGTGTAGCGGTCGAGGTTCTTCTCGGCCACCGAGGAACCGGCGAGGCTGGAGCTGACGCCACCACCGAACATGCTCGACAGCCCGCCGCCCTTGCCTCGGTGCAGCAGGATCAGCATGGTGAGCAGGACGCTCGTGATGATCAGCAACACGATCAACGTGTATGCGAACCAGATCGGCATGGCTGGGGTCAGTCCTCTCGTAGCGATCCTCGCCCGGGCAGGTCGGGCACGGCGGCACCGACCGGCGGACGGGCGGAGTCAAGGATAGCGAGCCGTCAGGCGCTGATGTGCTCCGGGAACCGGCAGATCTTGGCGAATTCCTCGGCGTCGAGGCTCGCGCCGCCCACCAGGGCCCCGTCCACGTCCGGCTGGGCCATGATCGCGCCGACGTTGGAGGACTTCACCGACCCGCCGTAGAGGATCCGGACCTGCTCCGCGGTGGCCTGGCCGAAGTTCTCGGCCAGCCGCTTACGGACCGCCCCGCACACCTCCTGGGCGTCCTCCGGAGTGGCCGTCTTGCCCGTCCCGATCGCCCAGACCGGCTCGTACGCCACGACCACCTTGGTCACCTGCTCAGCGGTGAGCCCCTGCAGCGCGGCGTCGAGCTGGTCGCAGCAGTGCGGCACGTGCCGCAGCTCCTCGCGGACCTCCAGGCCCTCGCCGACGCACAGGATCGGGGTGAGCCCGTTGGACAGCGCCGCCGCCACCTTGAGGTTGACCGTGGCGTCGTCCTCGTGGTGGTACGTCCGCCGCTCGGAGTGGCCGACCACCACGTACGTGCAGCCGAGCTTCGTCAGCATCGGCCCCGAGATGTCCCCGGTGAACGCCCCCGACTGGTACGGCGACAGGTCCTGCGCGCCGTAGCCGATGAGCAGCTTGTCGCCGTCCACCGCAGTCTGCACGGTACGCAGGTCGGTGTACGGCGGCAGCACCACGGTCTCGACCTCGGTGAGCTGCTTCTCGGTCAGGCTCGCGGCCAGCTTCTGCACCAGCAGGTTGGCCTCGAGGTGGTTGAGGTTCATCTTCCAGTTGCCGGCCATCAGCGGCCGGCGGGTGGTGGGGGCCGCCATCAGTCCTCCAGCGCCGCGATGCCGGGGAGGGGGTTGCCCTCCAGGTACTCCAGGGAGGCGCCGCCGCCGGTGGAGATGTGGTCGAACGACTTCTCGTCCAGCCCGAGCGCCCGCACCGCCGCGGCGGAGTCGCCGCCCCCGACGACGGTGAACGCCTTGGACTCGGCGATCGCCTGGGCGACGCCGCGGGTGCCGTCGGCGTACGGCGCCATCTCGAACACGCCCATCGGGCCGTTCCAGAAGATCGTCCGCGCGCCGGCGGCCTCCGTGAGGGCGGCGGCGAACCCGGCGACCGTCTCCGGGCCGATGTCGAGCCCGAGCCGGTGGCTGGGGATGCCGTCGACCCGGACCACGTCGTGCGCGGCGTCGGGCGAGAACGCGTCCGCCGCCACCACGTCGACCGGGAGCATGATCTTGCCCTCGGACCGCTCCAGCAGGTTGCGGCAGGTCTGCACCATCTCCTCCTCCAGCAGCGAGGTGCCCACCTCCAGGCCCTGGGCCTTGAGGAAGGTGAAGCACATCCCGCCGCCGATGAGCAGCCGGTCGACCTTCGGCAGCAGCGCCTCGATCACCCCGAGCTTGTCGGAGACCTTCGAGCCGCCGAGCACCACCACGTACGGCCGCTCCGGCTCCCCGGTCAGCCTGGACAGCACCTCCACCTCGCGCAGCACCAGCCGGCCGGCGAAGTGCGGCAGCCGGGCCGGCACGTCGTAGACGCTGGCGTGCTTGCGGTGCACCGCGCCGAACGCGTCGTCGACGTACGCCTCGCCGAGCGCGGCGAGCTGGTCGGCGAACGCGCCCCGCTCGGCGTCGTCCTTGCTGGTCTCCCCCTTGTTGAACCGCAGGTTCTCCAGCACGGCGACCTCGCCGTCGGCGAGCGCGTCCACCGCGGACCGGGCGGAGTCGCCGACCGTGTCCTCGGCGAACCGGACCTCGGCGCCGAGCAGCTCGCCGAGGCGGGCGGCGACGGGGCGGAGGCTGTACTGCGGGTTCGGCTCGCCCTTCGGGCGGCCCAGGTGCGAGAACACCACGACCCTGGCGCCCGCCCCGGTCAGGGCGGTCAACGTCGGCAGCACCGCCCGGATGCGTCCGTCGTCAGTGATGGCGCCGGTCTGCTTGTCGAGCGGGACGTTCAGGTCGGCGCGCACCAGCACGCGCCGACCCGACACCCCCTCGGCGAGCAGATCGTCGAGCGTCTTGATCGTCACAGAGCCGACCTTCCGCTCACGACTGCGGGGCTCGCAAGCTCACTCCTCGCGCTCACAGTGACTGCCCCACCAGCTTGACCAGGTCCACCAGGCGGTTCGAGTAGCCCCACTCGTTGTCGTACCAGCCGACGACCTTGACCTGGTTGCCGATCACCTTGGTCAGCGGCGCGTCGAAGATGCAGGACGCCGGGTCGGTCACGATGTCGGCGGAGACGATCGGGTCCTCGTTGTAGCTGAGGATGCCCTTGAGCGGGCCCTCGGACGCGGCCTTGAGCGCGGCGTTGACCTCGTCCACCGTGGTCTCCCGGCCGACCGTGACGGTCAGGTCGGTGGTCGAGCCGGTGGGGATCGGCACCCGCAGCGCGTACCCGTCGAGCTTGCCCTTGAGCTCCGGCAGCACCAGGCCGATCGCCTTCGCGGCGCCGGTGGAGGTCGGAACGATGTTCAGCGCGGCGGCCCGGGCCCGGCGCAGGTCCGAGTGCGGCGCGTCCTGCAGGTTCTGGTCCTGCGTGTACGCGTGGATGGTCGTCATCAGGCCCCGCTCGATGCCGAACGTGTCGTGCAGGACCTTCGCCATCGGGGCGAGGCAGTTGGTGGTGCAGGAGGCGTTCGAGATGATGGTGTGCTTGGCCGGGTCGTACTGGTCGTGGTTGACACCCATGACGACCGTGACGTCCTCGTTCTTCGCCGGCGCCGAGATGATGACCTTCTTGGCCCCGCCGTCGATGTGCGCCTTCGCCTTCGTGGCGTCGGTGAAGAAGCCGGTGGACTCGATGACCACGTCCACGCCGGCGTCGCCCCACGGCAGCTTCGCCGGGTCCCGCTCCGCGTACGCCTTGATGGTGTGGCCGCCCACAGTGATCTCGTCGTCGGTCGCCTTGACCTCGTGCGGGAGGCGGCCCAGGATGCTGTCGTACTTGACAAGGTGGGCGAGCGTCGCGTTGTCGGTCAGGTCGTTCACGGCCACGACCTCGATGTCCGCGCCGGACGCCAGCGTGGCCCGGAAGAAGTTGCGGCCGATGCGGCCGAAGCCGTTGATGCCAACCCGGATGGTCACAGGTCCCATCTCCTCGCGTTCTGATCCGCCGGCGTCCGCCCTGGGCCGGCGAGATGGTGTGCGCCGACCGTTGGAGCCGGCCGTTGACAGTTCAAGTCGGCCGCCCCGCCGCAGTCTGAGAGACCCTGACCGCCCGAGGCGGTGAGTACGGCGAGGAGTGCCAGTGCCGGCCCCCTTGCCGTACGCAGCGACCCTATCCGAGCGGGCGACACCGCGCCGCGCGGGGTGGTGATCCCGTCCACCGTCCTATCAGACCACGAGCATGTCGGGCGTGACGGCCGCTTCGGTATCCGGGATGCCCAGGTCCCGGGCCCGCTTGTCGGCCAGCGCCAGCAGCCGGCGGATCCGCCCGGCGATGGCGTCCTTGGTCAGCGGCGGGTCGGCGAGCGCGCCCAGCTCCTCCAGCGACGCCTGCCGGTGCTCCAGGCGCAGCCGCCCCGCGGAGGTCAGGTGGTGGGGGGCGTCGTCGGCCAGGATCTCCAGCGCGCGGGTGACCCGGGCGGCGGCGGCGACCGCCGCCCGCGCCGAGCGGCGCAGGTTGGCGTCGTCGAAGTTGGCCAGGCGGTTGGCCGTCGCCCGGACCTCACGGCGCACCCGGCGCTCCTCCCAGGCGAGGACGCTGGAGTGCGCGCCGATGCGGGTGAGCAGCGCGGCGATGGCGTCGCCGTCCTTGACCACCACCCGGTCGACGTTGCGCACCTCACGGTTCTTCGCGGTGATGCCGATCCGGCGGGCCGCGCCGACCAGGGCGAGCGCCGACTCCGGCCCCGGGCAGGTGATCTCCAGGGCGCTGGAGCGGCCCGGCTCGGTCAGCGAGCCGTGCGCCATGAACGCCCCCCGCCACGCCGACACGGCGCAGCAGACGTTCGCGGCCACCACGTGCGGCGGCAGGCCGCGCACCGGGCGGCCCCGCACGTCCAGCAGCCCGGTCTGCCGCGCGAGGGCCTCGCCGTCCTTGACCACCCGCACGATGAAGTGGCTGCCCTTGCGCAGCCCGCCCGAGGCCAGTACGTGGATCTCGCTCGAGTAGCCGTACACCTCGGCGACCTCCCGGCGCAGCCGCCGGGCCACCGCCCCGGTGTCGAGCTCGGCCTCGACCACCACCCGACCGGAGACGATGTGCAGCCCGCCGGCGAACCGCAGCAGCGCCGCCATCTCCGCCCGCCGGCAGCAGGGCTTGGGCACGTCCACCCGGCTCAGCTCGTCCTTGACCGCAGCCGTCATCGCCATTGTGCGCCCCCTCACGGACCGGTTCCGGCGTGTCGCCGGAGATTACGTACGTGTCTAACGATCGGCGCGCAGGACAGGCACCAGCGCGGCGCCCAGAGCGGCCGGATCGTGACGGGGTTCGCCGTCGGTGACGGCGACCGGGGCGAGGACCAGCCGGGCACCCAGCGATTCTGCCGCACGCTGGACCGGTCCGGGATCGCCCACCGCCTTGGAGTCGGCCAGCACCAGGTCGACCGTCAGCTCGGGCAGATAGTGCCGCAGGGTGTCCAGATGGTCGGCCAGGGACAGCCCTAGGGTCTCCTTCTCCGCCGCCAGGTTGAGCGTGACCAGCCGGCGGGCGGAGCTCGCGACGATCGCGGCGGCCAGCCCCGGCACCAGCAGGTGCGGCAGCACGCTGGTGTACCAGCTGCCCGGGCCGAAGATCAGCCAGTCCGCCTCGGCGGTCGCCGACACCGCCTCCGCGCAGGCGGCGGGCGCGGCCGGGGTCAGCCGCAGCGACTCCACCCGCCCCGTGGTCACCGCCACCTGGTGCTGCCCGCGCAGCGTGCGCACCTCCTCCGGGTACGCCGGATCGGCGCCCCGCACCCGGGCCTCGATGCCCACCGGCTGACGGGACATCGGCAGCACCCGGCCCACCGCGCCGAGCATCGCCCCGGCGTGCTCCAGCGCGGCCACCGGGTCGCCGAGCAGCTCGACCAGGCCGCAGAGCACCAGGTTGCCGACCGCGTGCCCGGCCAGCCCGTCGTCGCTGTCCGCGGGGTCGCCGGGCGTGCCGGCGAAGCGGTGCTGGAACAGCTTCGCGCTGCGCCGGGTGGCCGGGTGGTCGCCCGCGAGGGCCACCAGCGCCTGGCGCAGGTCGCCCGGCGGCAGGCCGCCCCGGCGGGCGCGCAGCCGGCCGCTGGAGCCCCCGTCGTCGCCGACGGTGACCACGGCGGTGATGTCCAGGTCGAGTTCGGGGGCGCACCGGCGCAGCGCCCGCAGGGACGCCGACAGCCCGTGTCCGCCGCCGAAGGCGACCACCCTCGTCGCGGTCACTCCCGCCCCAGGTCCCGGTGCTGGGCGTTGGCGGCGATGCCGGACTGGCGCAGCCGGCCGGCCAGTTCCTCGGCGATGGCGACGCTGCGGTGCTTGCCGCCGGTGCAGCCGACCGCCACGGTCAGGTAGCGCTTGCCCTCCCGCTCGAAGCCGACCGTGGTGGCGTTGACCAGGTCGGCGTACGCCCCGACGAACGCCTCCGCGCCCTCCTGGCCCAGCACGTACGAGCTGACGGCCTCCTCCCGGCCGGTGTGCTCCCGCAGCTCGGGCACCCAGTACGGATTCGGCAGGAACCGGGCGTCGAGGACGAAGTCCGCGTCGGGCGGCAGGCCGTACTTGAAGCCGAAGGAGAGCACGGTGATCCGCAGCCGGCGGGCGTCCTCGCCGCCGAACAGCTCCTCGATGCGGCGGCGCAGCTGGTTGACGTTCAGGTGGCTGGTGTCGATGATCACGTCGGCCTGGTCCCGGGCCTCCTCCAGCAGGCCCCGCTCGACGGCGATGCCGTCGGCGAGCCGGCCGTCGCCCTGCAACGGGTGCGAGCGCCGGACGCTCTCGAAGCGGCGGATCAGCACCTCGTCGTCGGCGTCGACGAAGACCACCCGGGGGGAGAAGCCGCGCTCCTTCAGCTCCCGGATCGCCCCGGCCAGGTCGGTGGAGAAGGCGCGCGAGCGCACGTCCAGCACCATCGCGGTACGCCGGGCGGCGCCGCCGGCCTTGACGGCCAGCTCGGCCATGTCGAGCATCAGCGCCTGGGGCAGGTTGTCCACCACGTAGTAGCCGACGTTCTCCAGCGCCCGGGCCACGGTGCTGCGACCGCCACCGGACAGCCCGGTCACCACCACCAGGGTGGTGTCCGGCTCCGCCGCCGCCGGCTGGCCGACGACCGCGTCGTGGTCGGTCCGCGCCTCGTTCACTGCCTACTCCCCCGGGCCGTACGCGGCGGCCGGTGCCCGGCCGCGCATGGGTCAGTCAGCGACTCTATCCCGCCCCGGCCGACCGGCCGCCTAGCCTGCCCATGACCGACTTCATGTCGCCGACATGGCGGCATCCCGGCAGCCCACACCCCGGGACCTCGCGCGGTCCCGACGGCCTCGACACCCCCGACGTCGGCGACGTGGGGGATCAAGCCCGCCCGTCGGGCCCCGCAGGATCCGACGCCGCCGGGGCCGGGGCCGGAGCCGGGGCCGGCGCCGGGGCGTCCGCGTCCGGGTTGAGCGCCGCCATGATCGCCTCGGCGGTGCGCCGGCCGACGCCCTGGACCTCCGTGATCTCCTCGACCGACGCCGCCGCGAGCCGCTTGAGCGAGCCGAAGTGCCGCAGCAGCGCCTTGCGCCGCACCTCCCCCAGCCCGGGGATGCTGTCCAGCGCCGAGGCGGTCATCCGCTTGGAACGACGCTGCCGGTGGAACGTGATGGCGAACCGGTGCGCCTCGTCGCGGACGCGTTGCAGCAGGTAGAGCGCCTCGGAGGTGCGCGGCAGGATGACCGGGAAGTCGTCGTCGGGCAGCCACACCTCCTCCAGCCTCTTGGCCAGCCCGCACAGCGCGACGTCGTCGACGCCCAGCTCGGCCAGCGCCTGGGCGGCCGCCGCGACCTGCGGCGGACCGCCGTCGACCACCACCAGCTGTGGCGGGTACGCGAACCTGCGCGGCCGCCCCGTCGTGGGGTCGAGGGCGCCGAACCGCGGCTCGTCAGACGTGGGCGGGGCGGCGTCCTCGCCGCCCGGCCGGTCCGGGTCGGCGGCGGTCTCCACGCCGACCTCGCCGGTCTCGGCGCGCACGTCGAGGTAGCGGGCGAAGCGCCGGCGCAGCACCTCGGACATGGCGGACAGGTCGTCGGTGGCGCCCCGGACGACGAACCGGCGGTACTCGCTCTTGCGGGGCAGGCCGTCCTCGAAGACCACCATGCTGGCCACGACGTCGGTGCCCTGGATCTGGGAGACGTCGAAGCACTCGATGCGCAGCGGCGAGGTGCGCATGCCCAGGGCCTCGGCGATCTCGTCGAGGGCCCGGCTGCGGGTGGTCAGGTCGCCGGCCCGCCTGAGCTTGTGCCGGGCCAGCGCGTCGCGCGCGTTGCGTTCCACCGTCTCCAGCAGCGCCCGCTTGTCGCCCCGCTGGGGCACCCGCAGGGACACCCGGCTGCCCCGGCGGCCCGACAGCCAGTCGGCGAGCGCGTCGACGTCGCCGGGCAGGGCGGGCACCAGCAGCTCGCGGGGCACGTCGGCCTCGCCCTGCTCGCCGCCGTACACCTGGGTGCAGAAGTGGTGCACCAGGTCGCCGGCGGTCAGGTCCTCGGTCTTCTCCACGACCCAGCCGCGCTGGCCGCGGACCCGGCCGTCGCGGACGTGGAACACCTGGACGGCCGCTTCGAGGGGGTCGTCGGCGAACGCGACGACGTCGGCGTCGGTGCCGTCGCCGAGCACCACGGTCTGCTTCTCCATGGCCCGGCGCAGCGCCGCGACGTCGTCGCGCAGCCGGGCGGCCCGCTCGAACTCCAACTGCTCGCTGGCCTCGGTCATCTCGCGTTCGAGCCGGCGGACCATGGTGTCGGTGCGCCCGGCCATGAAGTCGCAGAAGCCGTCGACGATCCTGCGGTGCTCGTCGGCGGTGACGCTGCCCACGCAGGGCGCGGAGCACTTGCCGATGTAGCCGAGCAGGCAGGGCCGACCGACCTGCCCGGCCCGCTTGAAGACCCCCGACGAGCAGGTCCGCGCGGGGAAGACCCGCAGCAGCAGGTCGAGCGTCTCGCGGATCGCCCAGGCGTGCGAGTACGGCCCGAAGTAGCGCACCCCCTTGCGCTTCGCGCCGCGCATCACCTGCAGCCGCGGGAACTCCTCGTCGAGGGTGACGGCCAGGTACGGGTACGACTTGTCGTCGCGGTAGCGGACGTTGAACTTCGGGTCGTACTGCTTGATCCAGGTGTATTCGAGCTGGAGGGCCTCGACCTCGGTGGCGACGGTGACCCAGTCGACCGACTCGGCGGTGGTCACCATCTGCTGGGTGCGCTGGTGCAGCCCCCACAGGTCGGCGAAGTAGGAGTTGAGCCGGCTGCGCAGGTTCTTCGCCTTGCCGACGTAGATCACCCGGCCGGTGCCGTCGCGGAACCGGTAGACCCCCGGGGACTCGGGGATGGTGCCGGGCGCGGGACGGTACGTCGAGGGGTCAGCCACACTGCGAGACTAGCCGCCGCGCCCGACAGTCCGACCGCGCCGATCCGCCGGTCCCGGCCGGCGCGGCGCCCGCGCCGGCCGGGACCGGGTCACGCCAGGGTGATCTGGTCGCCGTCGACGCGGATCTCCTTGGGTGGCAGCGGCTTGGTCGCCGGGCCGCCCTTCACCGAGCCGTCGGCGATCGAGAACCTGCTGTTGTGGCAGGTGCAGTTGATGGTGCCGCCGTCGACGTTCGAGACGGGGCAGCCCTGGTGGGTGCAGATCGAGTCGAAGCCCTTGAACTGGCCGGCCGCGGGCTGGGTGACCACCACGCCCTTGCTGGCGTAGATCACGCCGCCGCCCACCGGGATGTCGGTGGTGTGGGCGAGCGCGCCGGTCGAGGCCCCGCCGGAGGCCGTGGCCTGCGGGCCGCCGCTGCTCGGGGCGGCGCCGCCGTCGCTGTCCCCGTCGTCGCCGCAGGCCGACAGGACGACCGCCGCGCCCACCGCCCCGGCCCCGGCGAGCAGCGCCCGCCGCGTCCGCGTGCCCGGCCCGGTCTGCGCCTGCTCGTCACTCATCTGTGCCCCTCTCGTCAGTCGGCCGCGCTCGTACGGCCAACCGTGATGCACGCAACACTGTGCCCGACGGTTCACCACCGCCCATGCGGACACCCCGGCCCTTTGCCGATGATTGAGCGTGTCCAGACCTCGTGGATCAAGGGCATCGCTCAAATTTCATCGCGACGCCTGACATCAATGCTCAACTCCGCGCGACCATCGCGAACCTCACCGCCACCCCGGCCATGGCAATCTTGGACACGATTCGCGAGGCGTTCGCCGATATTGGCGCCGTCCAGGCCGGTCAAGCCCGGGTCACCTTTCTGGCGTCGACACTCGCCATGGAATCAGCAGTCGACCGATCTGCGGTTCTCACGGAAGGTGAACTGTCGCAACACGACGATCCGCAGATAGCCAATCGATCCAGACTTGATCCTCAGCAGGCCATGATGGTCCGGGATTAGCCTTCGTGACGTATCTTTCCACGGCGCTTACACTCCACGGGGTCGAACGTCGCCACCCAAAGCCCCGGTGGCAATTTTGATCTATATCGGCCCCTTACTGAAAGTCCAGGCGATCGCCCTTGCCATTGGAGTGCCAGGGTTCCTCGCGCTCCTCATCTCGTCGAGCAGGGGCGAAGGGAAGGACTGACGCGCGGCCAACCCTCAGCTAATGACCGAGCGCCTTCTCGATACGTTGGGGCAGCAGAGCTGCACTCAAGGCCGCGAATCGGTGCTTGCCATCGAACTGGCTCTATTCTACCCTCTTCCCAGAGGGCGTTCGCCGCAATCGAGGCACCACGTTTCGTGATGCACTCCCGAAACCACTTGGAAGTAACATGACTACTTCTCCCAGCCTTCTGGACACATCCCACGGCGCCACTCCACCGGTCGCGCCACACCGACTGCCGGGGGTCGGCCATCTTCCCGCGCTGCTGCGCTCCCCGCTCGACTTCATGGCCTCGTTGCTACCCCTGGGCGATGTGGTGACCATCTATCTTGGCCGGCGCCCGGTGCATGTGGTCAACTCGCTCGACCTGGTCGACGATATCCTGGTGGCGCGGGTCGAGAACTTCACCCGGGGCATTATCTTCGACAAGGCCGCCAAGGTGCTCGGCCAGGGCCTGGTGGTGGCCGAGGGGGACCTGCACCACAGGCAGCGGCGCCTGGTGCAGCCGGCGCTGCACCGTCGGCGCATCGCGCAGTACACCGACGCCATGGTGGCAGAGGCCGAGGTCAAGACCGGCGCGTGGGTCCCGGGCACCGCGTTCGACATGAACCGGCAGATGCACAGCCTGGGCCTGGACATGTTCACCCGCGCGCTGTTCAGCAGCGAACTCGCCGATACGGCGGCCAGCCAGGTCAAGGAAGCGACCTGGGCCTTCATGGCCGGAATCGTCGCCCAGTCGCTGTATCCGGCGACGTGGTTCGAGAAACTCCCGTTCCCGGTCAACCGCCGGTTCAACCGAGCCAGGTCCCAGATGACCGCCGCCGTCGATGACATCGTCTCCCGATACGAGGCCAGGAAGGGGGACGGAGGCGACCGGATGACCATTCTCGACATGGTCATGGACGTCCAGGACCAGATGGGGCCGGAGCAACTGCGCGACGAGGTCGTCAACCTGGTGGTGTCGGGGGCCGAAGCACCCGGCACGACGCTCTCGTGGCTCTTCCACGAGCTCGACCAGTGCCCCGAGGTGGAGCGCCGTGTCTACGAGGAGGTGTGCGATAAGATCGGCGACGCGCCACTCACCTTCGAGAACCTGAACACACTGGAATACACATGGAGCGTGGTCAAGGAGACGATCCGCCTGCACACGCCCACCTGGCTGCTCACCCGCCGCGCGGTCCAGGCCGCCGACCTCGGCGGCTACCGCATCGAGGCGGGCGCGGACATCGCATTCAGCCTCACCACCCTGCACCGCGACTCCAAGCACTTCGACCATGGCATGCGCTTCGACCCGGCGCGCTGGCTCGATGGGCGCACCGCGGACCTGCCCCGCGCCGCCTTCATGCCGTTCGCCACCGGCAAGCACGGGTGCCTCGGCGAGCACTTCGCCCAGCACGTGATCCTGATCGCCGCCGTTACGATCATCCGGCGGTGGCGCATGGAGCGCGCCCCCGGGTGCCGGGTGCGGGAAGTGCCGGTGGCGCTGGTGCAGGCCGACGGACTGTCCATGCTGCCGATCCCGCGCTGAGCCCGACGCGGGACAGGGAAGGACATCAATGCCACAGGGCGTTGCCACGTATATCCCGTTCGCCACCCGGATCAGTTCATGGGTCGGGCCCGCCGCGACGCGCCACCTGGCCTGGCCGCGCTCCTACGGCCTGCTGCCCGACGAGGCGGCGGAACTGCGGCACCTGCAGGGCCGCTACCCGGAGCTCGCGGGACGCTTCCACCCGGCGGCCACCGGGGCCGACCTCGACCTTGCCGTCGACCAGATGAGCTGGTTCTTCCTGTTCGACGACCAGTTCGACGGGACCTGGGGCCGCAACCCGCAGCGGGCTACACAGCTGATCGACGCCGTCCTCGGCGAGCTGCGGGACCCGCGGGAGCCCGGTGCCGTACACCCGATGCCGCTCGTGCGTGCGTTCGCCGACCTGTGGAAGCGCAGCCGTGAGGGCATGTCGGCGGCCTGGTGCGCCCGTGCGGCCGCCAACTGGCGCGCCTATCTGTCAGGACATGCGACCGAGGCGGAGCACCGCGCCCGCGCCTCGGGCCCCACCCGGGCAGAACACCTCGCGGTGCGAAGCCACACCGCGGGCGTCCAACCCATTCTCGACCTCGCCGAACGTATCGGGCACTATGAGGTGCCGACCAGGGTCTACGACAGCGACGCCATGGCCGCGATGCGCCTGATCGCCGCTGAGGTCGTCGTGCTCGACAACGAAATCGTCTCCGTGGAGAAGGAGGAGGCAGTCGGCGACCACAACCTCGTGTTACTGGAGCAGCAGGACGGCCGCACCCGGGGCGAGGCGATCGATACGGTGTGCGCCATGATCCGCACCCGCATCGAGCGCTTCCTCCGCCTCGAAGCGGCGCTGCCCGAGCTCGCCGAGCACCTCGCCCTCGACCCGGTCGAGCGCCACGCGGTCGACCGGTTCCGCACGGACGCCCTGCACACCGTCATGCGCGGAGCCCACGACTGGCAGCAGCACTCCCTCCGCTACGCCGTGGAACCCGCGGACCCGGCCAGGGACGCGGCGGCGAGTCCGCGGGCCAATTGAGCGTGTCCAGACCTCGTTCTCCCTGGTAGGTGGTGGTTGACAAGGCGATGATCGCGGCTCGACCCGAGGTCGGCAGGGTGATCACTTCGGGGTCCACGGGGACGATCATCGGGGGTTGGTCCAGATCACGGAACGGTGTCGACACGGCTGGTGCCGAACGGGTCGCGTCGGTGAAGATCGTCCCCACCACCCAGAAGACAACCATCTGGCTGGCCTCTGGTTGAGCGGCGCCGGTCGTCCTGTCGACCGGCACCCACCAGCGACAACGAAGTTCGGACAAGCTCATTGGCGGAGAAAGGGGCGAGGGGCGGGACGGCGCCGCCCCCTCGCCCGACCGTCGACTCAACGCGTGCCCGCGGGCACCTTCCGGGCGGCCCGGGAGCGGGTGCCGCCGCCGTTGGCCTTCGCGGCCCGGCCGGTGGCCGCGGCGGCGCCCCTGGCTTCGCCGTCGAGCTTGAGCACCTGGCGCAGGAACCGGCCGGTGTGGCTCTCCGGCACCTCCGCGACCTCCTCCGGGGTGCCCGTGGCCAGCACGGTGCCGCCCCGGTGGCCGCCCTCCGGCCCCATGTCGATCAGCCAGTCGGCCGTCTTGATCACGTCGAGGTTGTGCTCGATGGTGATCACCGTGTTGCCCTTGTCGACCAGGCCCTCCAGCACCATCAGCAGCTTGCGGATGTCCTCGAAGTGCAGGCCGGTGGTCGGCTCGTCGAGCACGTACACCGTCCGCCCCGTGGACCGCTTCTGCAGCTCGGAGGCCAGCTTGACCCGCTGGGCCTCGCCGCCGGAGAGCGTCGGCGCGGGCTGGCCGAGCCGGACGTAGCCGAGGCCGACGTCGACCAGCGTCTTGAGGTGCCGGTGGATGGCCGGGATGGCGGAGAAGAACTCCGCCGCCTCCTCGATCGGCATCTCCAGCACGTCGGAGACGGTCTTGCCCTTGTAGTGCACCTCCAGGGTCTCCCGGTTGTACCGGGCGCCCTTGCACACCTCGCACGGGACGTACACGTCGGGCAGGAAGTTCATCTCGATCTTGATGGTGCCGTCGCCGGAGCACGCCTCGCACCGGCCGCCCTTGACGTTGAACGAGAACCGGCCCGGCCCGTACCCCCGGACCTTGGCCTCCGTCGTCTCGGCGAACAGCTTGCGGACGTGGTCCCAGACGCCCGTGTACGTGGCCGGGTTCGACCTGGGCGTACGGCCGATCGGCGACTGGTCGACGCCGACGACCTTGTCCACGTGCTCCAGCCCGGTGATCCGGGTGTGCCGGCCCGGCACGTGCCGGGCGCCGTTGATCTGGTTGGCCAGCACCGCGTGCAGGATGTCGTTGACCAGGGTCGACTTGCCCGAGCCGCTGACCCCGGTGACGGCGATGAGCTGGCCGAGCGGGAACGACACGGTCAGGTTGCGCAGGTTGTGCTCGCGCGCCCCGTGCACCACCAGTTCCCGGCCCGGGGTCTGCGGCCGGCGCTGCTTCGGCGTGGGGATCTGCCTGCGCCCCGACAGGTACGCCCCGGTCACCGACTCGGCGTTGTCCAGCAGGGCGGGCACCGAGCCGGAGTGCACGATCCGGCCGCCGTGCTCGCCCGCGCCGGGGCCGATGTCGACGATCCAGTCGGCGGTGCGGATGGTGTCCTCGTCGTGCTCCACCACGATCAGGGTGTTGCCGAGGCCGCGCAGCCGGACCAGGGTCTCGATGAGGCGGTGGTTGTCCCGCTGGTGCAGGCCGATCGACGGTTCGTCGAGCACGTAGAGCACCCCGACCAGGCCGGAGCCGATCTGGGTGGCCAGCCGGATGCGCTGGGCCTCGCCGCCGGACAGCGTGCCGGCCGGGCGGTCCAGGGAGAGGTAGTCCAGGCCGACGTCGAGCAGGAACCGCAGCCGGGCGTTGATCTCCTTGAGCACCCGCTCGGCGATCAGCTTCTGCCGGTCGGTCAGCTCGATGCCGGCGAGCAGGTCGGCGCACTCCCCGACCGACAGGTTGCACACCTCGGCGATGCTCTTGCCGGCCAGGGTGACCGCGAGGACCTCGGGCTTGAGCCGGGCGCCGCCGCAGGCCGCGCAGGGCACGTCCCGCATGTAGCCCTCGTACTTCTCCCGGGACCACTCGCTCTCGGTGTCGGAGTGCCGGCGCTCGATCCACTGCACCACGCCCTCGAAGCCGGTGTAGTAGGACCGCTCGCGGCCGTACTTGTTGCGGTAGCGCACGTGCACCTGGTCGTCGGAGCCGTGCAGGATCGTCTTCTGCGCCCGCGACGGCAGCGCCCGCCAGGGCGTGTCGACGTCGAAGTGCTCCGCCTCGCCCAGGGCCTCCAGCAGGCGCAGGAAGTACTCCAGGTTGTGCCCGGTGGACCAGGGCTGGATCGCGCCGTCGCGCAGGGTGCGCTCCGGGTCGGGGACGACCAGCTCCGGGTCGACCTCCTTCTTGGTGCCGAGGCCGGTGCACTCGGGGCAGGCGCCGTACGGGGCGTTGAAGGAGAAGACCCGGGGCTCCAGGTCCTCGATGGCGAGGGGGTGGTCGTTGGGGCAGGCCAGGTGCTCGGAGTAGCGCCGCTCCCGATCCGGGTCGTCCTCGGCCAGGTCGACGAAGTCGAGCAGGACCAGCCCGCCGGACAGCCCGAGCGCGGCCTCGACCGAGTCGGTCAGCCGCTGCTTGGCGCTCGCCTTGACGGTGAGCCGGTCGATCACCACCTCGATGGTGTGCTTCTCCTGCTTCTTGAGCTTCGGCGGCTCGGTCAGCGGGTGCACCACGCCGTCGACCCGGGCGCGGGCGTACCCCTTGGCCTGCAGCTCGGCGAACAGGTCCACGTACTCGCCCTTGCGGCCGCGCACGACCGGGGCGAGCACCATGAACCGGGTGCCCTCCGCCATGGCGAGGACCCGGTCGACGATCTGCTGCGGGGTCTGCCTGGAGATCCGCTCGCCGCAGACCGGGCAGTGCGGCTCGCCGACGCGGGCGAAGAGCAGCCGCAGGTAGTCGTAGACCTCGGTGATGGTGCCGACGGTGGAGCGGGGGTTGCGCGAGGTCGACTTCTGGTCGATGGAGACGGCCGGGCTGAGCCCCTCGATGAAGTCGACGTCCGGCTTGTCCATCTGGCCGAGGAACTGCCGGGCGTACGACGACAGCGACTCCACGTACCGGCGCTGCCCCTCGGCGAAGATCGTGTCGAAGGCCAGACTCGACTTGCCGGAGCCGGAGAGCCCGGTGAAGACGATCAGGGCGTCCCGGGGCAGGTCGAGACTGACGTCACGCAGATTGTGCTCGCGCGCGCCACGGATGATCAGTCGGTCGGCCACTGTCCGTGTACTCCCGGTGAGGAAGAGGAGGAGGATCTGTCCGCTCCGGGGAGGTCCGGACGATTCCGGGACGACCCGAAGCGGTTGTGCGGACGCAGAAGAAGCGCCTCGGCAACTCTAGCCCCGAGGTACGACAACTTTCCGCGCCCGCACATTCCCCCAGCTCACACCGGACGCGCCGGACCCGGGGCGGCCCCGCCGCGCCGCCCGGGTCAAGATCCGCGCAGTTTCCCGGAAACAGTGGCCTGCCGACGCACCCGAGGCCACACTTCCGAGGAAGTTGCGCGGATCTTGGAGTTCGCGCCCCTCCTGATCACCCTCCGTCACGGGCGGGCGGTGCGGCGCCGCCCGCCGCGCCAGCCGCCCCGGCGCTCGGCGGCCACCCGGGCCTCCCGGCGCCGCGTCTCGTACGCCACCTCGCGCTGCAGCTTGCGCCAGCTGTCGTACCGGCGGACGCTCAGCTCGCCCGCGGCCAGGGCGTCACGGACCGCGCAGCCCGGCTCCGCCTCGTGCGAGCAGTCCGCGTACCGGCAGCCGACGGCCAGCTCCGCGATGTCGGCGAAGGCCCGGTCCAGCCCGGCCGAGCCGTCGAGCAGGCCCACCGCCCGTACCCCCGGGGTGTCCAGCACCGCCCCGCCGCCCGGCACCGGCACCAGCGCCCGCCAGGTGGTGGTGTGCCGGCCCTTGCCGTCGACCCGGCGGATCGCCTGGGTCGGCATCACCACCGCCCCGGCCAGGGCGTTGACCAGGCTCGACTTGCCCGCGCCGGACGGGCCGAGCAGGCCGAGGGTGCGGCCCGGCGCGACCCACCGGCGCAGCGGGTCGAGGCCGACGCCCCGCTCCGCGCTGACGGGCAGCACCGGCACGCCGGGGGCGACCCCGGCGAGTTGCCGGGCGATCGCCGCCGGGTCGGCGGCCAGGTCCGCCTTGGTGAGCACCACCAGCGGCGTGGCGCCCGACTCGTGGGCCAGGGAGAGCAGCCGCTCGATGCGGGCGACGTCCGGCTCGGGGTGCACCGGCTCGACCACGGCGGCGGCGTCGAGGTTGGCGGCGAGCACCTGCCCGCTGGCGTCCTTGCCGGCGGTGCGGCGTACCAGCGCGGTGCGCCGGGGCAGCACGGACTCGACGGTCACCGGGCCGTCCGGCCAGGTGCGCAGCAGCACCCAGTCGCCCGCGCAGGGCAGCCGGGTGAGGTCACGGGCGGCGGCGGACAGCACCGCCGCCCCCAGGGTGGCCCGCACGGGGCCGTCGGCGTCGAGCACGGTGCACACGCCGCGGTCGACCCGGGCCACCCGGCCCGGGCGCTGGTCGGTGCGCCGGCGTACGTGGGCCGCCCGCTCGGCGTCCCAGCCGAGGGCAGTCAGATCGATGGTCATGGAAACCTCATCGGTGTCGAAGGAAGAAACGGTGGCGCGACGCGCGTGCTCCGACCGGCATGGGCACCACCTCCTCCGACGTCCCGGCTGCCGCGTACCGAGCCCGACGGTAGGTGGCGCGCCGACGCGCCGAAAGCGATTTCCACGGCGACGCCGAGGCGGCGGGACGTTAGGGTCGGTGCGTGACCGCGGATCCGCTGCTCCTGACCGGCGAGGTGGACGACGCCACGGCCCGCCTGCTGGCGACCGCCGCAGCCCTCGACACGGCGGGCGTCGCCGCGCCGTCCCTGCTGCCCGGCTGGACCCGCGGGCACGTGCTGGCCCACCTGGCCCGCAACGCCGACGCGCTGGTCAACCTGCTCACCGCCGCCCGCACCGGCGAGCAGGTCCCGATGTACGCCAGCGCCGACGCCCGGTCCGCCGACATCGAGGCCGGGGCCTCCCGGCCGCCCGCCGCGCACCTCGACGACCTGCGCCGCACGGCGCAGCGGTTCGCCGACGCGGTCGCCACGATGCCGGTCGAGGCGTGGGCGGCCACGGTGCAGACCCGCCGCGGCCCGTGGCCGGCGACGATGCTGGTCTGGGGCCGGCTGCGCGAGGTCGAGGTGCACCACGTGGACCTGGCCGCCGGATACCGGCCGACCGACTGGCCGGAGGCGTTCGGCCACCGGCTGCTGCACGAGGTGGCCGCCGGCCTGGGCGAGCGGGCGGACGCTCCGGCCATGGTGCTGCGCTTCGACGGCACCCGCCACGAACTGGCCGTCGGCGACCCCGCCGGGGCGCCCACGATCACCGGCCCCGCCCCCGAGCTCGCCGCCTGGCTGATCGGCCGCGGCGCCGGCGAATCGCTCACCGTCACCCCCGACGGCCCCCTGCCGACCCCACCGGAATGGATCTAGACAACCGATGACCTACAGCGGAGACGTCACCCCCGGCGGCGCGCCGGCGGTACGCGAGCTCGACCGGCTCACCATCACCAAGCTCTCGGTGGGTCCGATGGACAACAACGCCTACCTGCTGCGCTGCCGGTCCACCGGCGAACAGGTGCTCGTCGACGCGGCCAACGAGGCGCCGCGGCTGCTGGACCTGCTCGGCGACGGCGGCCTGGCCGCGGTGGTCACCACCCACCAGCACATGGACCACTGGGTGGCGTTGGAGGAGGTGGTCGCCAAGACCGGCGCCCGCCCGCTGGTGCACGCCGACGACGCCGCCGGCCTGCCGATCGAGGCGGAGACGCTGTCCGACGGCGACACGGTGACCGTCGGCGACTGCCCGCTGGAGGTCATCCACCTGCGGGGCCACACCCCCGGCTCGATCGCCCTGCTCTACCGCGACCCGGAGGGCACCCCGCATCTCTTCACCGGCGACTCGCTCTTTCCCGGCGGGGTGGGCAACACCGACCGGGACCCGGAGCGCTTCGGGCAGCTCATCGACGACGTCGAGCACCGGCTGTTCGGCCGGCTGCCGGACGAGACCTGGTTCTACCCGGGGCACGGCAGGGACAGCACGATCGGCGCCGAGCGTCCCGCGCTGCCGCAGTGGCGGGCGCGCGGCTGGTGAGACCGGCGCGCCGGCCCGCCCCCCGGACGGGCCGGCGCGGCACGCGAACGCCGTCGCGCCGCCCGGGGCCGGGGCGTACGCCGGCCGGCGCCGCGGATCCCCCCGCTCAGGAGACCCCGGTGAGGGCGCGCAGCCGGCGGCGGGCGCCGAGCAGCACCACGCCGGCCAGGAGCAGGCCGACCGCCATGGTGACCACCATCGGCGAGGCGCTCCCGGGCAGCAGCCCCGCCAGCGACCGGGACAGGGTCCCGAGGAGCACGTAGAGGCCGGACCATGCCGCGGCGCCGGCCGTCGCGCAGGCCAGGAACCGCCCGTACGACATCCGCAGGCCGCCCGCGGCCAGCGGCAGCAGCGCGTTGAACACCGGCAGGAACGGCGCGACCAGCACCATCCGCCCGCCGCCCCGGCGCAGGATCGCCTCGGCGGCGGCCCAGCGGGGCTCCCCGATCCAGCCGCCCACCCGGCTGTGGCGCAGCCGGTCGCCGTACCGCCGGCCGGCGAGGAAGCTCAGCGACCAGCCGGCCAGGCAGCCGGCGACCACGGCGGCGACGGTGGCCGCCCCGGTGGCCGGTCGCCCGACGCCGACCGCGGCGAGGACCGCGACGTCGCCGGGGACCAGCACCCCCAGCAGCGGTACGGCGTCGAAGAGCATCACCACCCCGAGCACCCCCATGAGCAGGGTGGTGGGAAGCTCGCCGACCTGGGCCGTCCAATCCGCCATGTCCGCACGCTATGGCCGAACCCGGGACGGGCACATCCGGTCCGATCCCCCACCGGCCCCTGATTCCGCCTCGGGGTCACCCCGAGGCGGCGGCGTCCCCACCGGGCGCGACAGTTTCCGCACCCGCCTGCGGCACTTCGCCCAGCGGATCCGCCTTTCGCCCGTTACTGTCGGGGAGGTACAGGGCGATCACCGGCCGGCGGTCGGTGGTCTCCCGCTTGGAACAGGGAGAGATGCATGGCAACCGGCACGGTCAAGTGGTTCAACTCGGAAAAGGGCTTCGGCTTCATCGAGCAGGACGGCGGGGGTCCGGACGTGTTCGTCCACTACTCGGCCATCCAGAGCGGCGGTTACCGGGAGCTGACCGAGGGCCAGAAGGTCGAGTTCGAGGTGATCCAGGGGCAGAAGGGCCCGCAGGCGGACAACGTCCGCCCGATGTAGCCCGTGCCGGTGACGGCGGCGGCGACCGGCCGCCGCCGTTGCCGGATTCAGGCGGCCAACCGCCTGGCGATCTCGTCGGCCACCTCCCTCGCCACGGTCGGCGGCAGCGCCGCGGCGATCTTTTCCGGAGTCAGCTTGGCCAACACCCCGGCGACGATGGCCTCCTCGTCGGTGAAGTCCTTGTCGGACAGCGCGGTGAGCTGGGCGATCGCGGCGTCCAACCGCAGCATCGTGTAGTCCAGCTTGGCCACCAGGCTGTTGCTGGCGGTGGCCGGTCCGGCGCCGTCCGGGTCAACCTTGCGGCCCATGCTGTTGCCGCCCCGGAACAGCCCGACGAACACCTGATGGATCTCGTTCTCGGCCTGCGCGCTCATGTCGTCCCCCTCGATGAGTCCGATGGTGGTCAGGTAGCGGCGGAACAGCGGGGTCTGGTCTCGCCCCGCCTTCGTGGAGTCGCGGAAGAAGCTGAAGTGGGTGTGCGTCAGGTGGGAACTGGGCCCGGTGGTCCGCTTGCCGAGCCGGTCCCACCGCTTGACCGTCTTCCCGTCCGGGGAGTAGATGATCTCGCGGATGTCCCGGGTGTCGGCCGTGCCGGCGACGCACTGCTGCACGCACCAGACGGAGAACGAGCGCAGGTCGTGGGTACGACCGCCGGCCGTGACGGTGAACATGCCGACGTCCACGGCGGACGCGTCGAGGGTCAGCCCGGATCTGTCCCGCGTGGACTCCACGACCGAGTAGTCGCCGTCCACTACGCGGTCGGAGCCGCAGTGGTAGCCGCCGACGTGCTGGGCGTCACCCACGATGCCGACCTCGTTCGGTTCGAGGTCCTGCGGGCGCGAGACGTCCTTGTCGACGTTGAGGTGGGTGAGTAGGAGACTTCGGACTGCCAGGAGATTCGCCGGGGCCCGGGTCATCGGAGCCCCCCTTTCGTACGGTGGGGCGGCCCGGCAGGGCGGTCACACCGCGTGAGAAGTTGCGGGTCCGGAACCGGGCCCGACCGGGTGGTGCACGGCACCGGTTCGCCCACAGTAACCACGACACCGAACGTCTTACCAGCTCAGAGCGGCATTTTTCGAATAGGGCAAGGCGCGCGCCCGGGGTCGGGTCAGACAGCCGTGGGCAGCCGACCGAGGACGGCACGTTCCGCCCGTACACAACCGAGAGTCATCGGCGATCAGTACGCCAGGCACTCGCACTCGGTCATCAGCGCGCGGACGTTGCCCACGTACCGGGGATTCGGGACGGTCAGCGGCTCACCCTCGCGCGCCACCGCGTGATGCCCCGCGTTGTACGCGGCGATGACCACGTTGAGCAGGCACGAGGTCACCTCCTCGCCGCACAGGTCGGCGTCGAGGCGGTAGTCGGAGTCGAAGTACATGTCACCGATGTACTTGGTCAGCCAGGCCAGGTAGGTGCCGCCGAGGTAGGCGTTGTCCCGGTAGTCGTCGACGTCGTACGACTGGCCGAACCGCTGGTTCATCCACGTCGCGGTGTCCGGCATCACCTGCATCAGCCCGATGCCGCCGTCGCAGGCGATGATGTCGGACTGCCAGCCGCTCTCCTGCCACGCCGTCGCCTTCATCAGCGCCAGCGGGATCCGGATGTCGGGCGCCGACGTCGGCCAGTACGTCCGGTCCGCCGCATCCGTCAGCGCCGCCTTCACCTGCGCCCGGGTGGCCTTCTCCCCACGGCGGGTCGGCTCGCAGCCGGGCACCGGCTTCGGCGGGGGCGGCGGGACCTTCGTCTCCGTGGGCGGCTTCGGGGTGCGGCGCGGCCCCGCCGTCCGGGTCGGCTGCGGCTTGCGGGTCGGCGTCGCCGTGGCGCTGGCCGACGGGGTCGGGCTCGGCGCGGCACCCATCCGCTCCACGCCCGCCGGCTCCTGCGTGGGCCCGGCGGGCAGCTCGGTCGACAGGCCCACCGGCGCGGCCGCCCCCGGTGGTTGGCTCTCCGGGTCGGCGCAGCCCCCCCGGCCGTGGCCAGCAACAGGCCGACCGTCACCGCCGGCACCACCCGACGCCAACCGGCACCCATCCGTGTCTCCCCCCGTCACCCGTCGCCGGACCCTAACAGGGACGGGCGGCCCAGGGATGCCCCGTCGACGCTCCGCGTCGCATTCCGGCCACGTTCGGGATGGGTGGTCCACCCCCATGTCGCCGACATGGGGCCATCCGGAGGGCTCGGACACCCCTATGTCGCCGACATCGAGTCGATCAAGATGCGGCGACCGGGACAGAGACGAATGCCGCCGCCCTCGGCCGGCACCGGTGTGTCCCCGGTCACCGGCACACCGGTCACGACCCCGGCGCGGGAACAAGCCGGCGCCCCCGCGCGTACGCTAGTAAGCCGACCAGCGACAGGGCGCCCCGGCCGGCGCCGGCGGGCCGCGATCCCACCGCGGGCCCCGCCACACCGGTCGCCGTGGCGGTCACCTGGACGAACAGGGGCGACAGCCCCTGCGGCGCGGTCGGCAGGGCATTCCTCCGACCCCCGACCGGCGCGGGGTTGCAGGCCGACCCACGAACGGTCGAAACAGCAGTTTCGGCACAGATCCGGGGCGATCCGGGGGTGACCCCGGCACGCGCCCGGCAAACCGCAGACAGGAGTATGGAGGGTATGCAGCTACGCACCGACCTCCGCAACGTCGCCATCATCGCTCACGTCGACCACGGCAAGACCACCCTGGTCGACGCCATGTTGCGGCAGGCCGGCGCGTACGGCGCCCGCGGCGAGACGACCGAGCGCGTGATGGACTCGATGGACCTCGAACGCGAGAAGGGCATCACCATCCTGGCCAAGAACACCGGCGTGCGCTACCTGCCGGCGGACGGGTCGGAGCCGGTCACCATCAACATCATCGACACCCCCGGCCACGCCGACTTCGGCGGCGAGGTCGAACGCGGCCTCACCATGGTCGACGGGGTGGTGCTGCTCGTCGACGCCAGCGAAGGCCCCCTGCCGCAGACCCGCTTCGTGCTGCGCAAGGCGCTGCGCGCCCGGCTGCCGATCATCCTGGTGATCAACAAGGTGGACCGCCCCGACGCCCGGATCAAGGAGGTCGTGGACGACACCTACGAGCTGTTCCTCGACCTGGACGCCGACGAGGAGCAGATCGACTTCCCGATCGTCTACGCCTGCGCCCGCGACGGCATCGCCTCCCTCACCCAGCCCGCCGACGGCGCCGTACCGCAGGACAGCCACAACCTCGAGCCGCTGTTCCGCACCCTGCTCGACACCATCCCGCCGCCCGCCTACGAGGAGGACGCGCCGCTGCAGGCGCACGTCACCAACCTCGACGCCTCCCCGTTCCTGGGCCGGCTGGCGCTGTGCCGCGTCCGGCAGGGCACCATCAGCAAGGGCCAGACCGTCGCCTGGTGCCGCACCGACGGCAGCACCCAGCGGGTACGCATCTCCGAACTGCTGATGACCGAGGGCCTGGAACGCAAGCCCGCCGACTCCGCCGGCCCCGGCGACATCATCGCCGTCGCCGGCATCCCCGAGATCATGATCGGCGAGACGCTGGCCGACGCGGAGAACCCGACCCCGCTGCCGCTGATCACCGTCGACGAGCCCGCCATCTCGATGACCATCGGCACCAACACCTCGCCGCTGGTCGGCCGCGTCAAGGGCGCCAAGGTCACCGCCCGCATGGTCAAGGACCGCCTCGACAAGGAACTCGTCGGCAACGTCTCCCTGCGGGTGCTGCCCACCGAGCGGCCGGACGCCTGGGAGGTGCAGGGCCGCGGCGAGCTGGCCCTGGCCATCCTCGTCGAGCAGATGCGCCGCGAGCAGTACGAGCTGACCGTCGGCAAGCCCCAGGTGGTCACCAAGGAGATCGACGGGAAGACCTGCGAGCCCGTCGAGCGGCTGACCATCGACGCCCCGGAGGAGTACCTCGGCGCGATCACCCAGCTCCTGGCCACCCGCAAGGGCCGCATGGAGCAGCTGGTCAACCACGGCACCGGTTGGATCCGGATGGAGTGGCTGGTCCCCGCGCGCGGCCTGATCGGCTTCCGCACCGAGTTCCTCACCGAGACCCGGGGCACCGGCATCCTGCACCACGTCTTCGAGTCGTACGAGCCGTGGTTCGGCGAGTTGCGTACCCGCAACAACGGCTCGCTCGTCGCCGACCGCGCAGGCAGCGTCACCGCGTTCGCCATGACCAACCTCCAGGAACGCGGCCAGCTCTTCGTCGAGCCGGGCACCGAGGTGTACGAGGGCATGATCGTCGGGGAGAACTCCCGCTCCGACGACATGGACGTCAACATCACCAAGGAGAAGAAGCTCACCAACATGCGCTCGTCGACCGCCGACGAGACCGAGAAGCTCATCCCGCCGCGCAAGCTGTCGCTGGAGCAGGCCCTGGAGTTCTGCCGCGAGGACGAGTGCGTCGAGGTGACCCCGGCGGCGGTGCGCATCCGCAAGGTGGTGCTGGACCAGACCGCCCGGGCCCGCACGGCGGCCCGCCGCAAGCACGCCGGCTGACCGGGCGACGACCACCGGGGCCGGGAGCCGACGAGGCTCCCGGCCCCGCGCCGTACCCGGTCCCGCTCGATCGGTTACGGTCACCGGCATGACCTGGGACGAGCTCGACGCCCACCTGGACACGCTGCCCGGCACCGTCTCGGCGTACGCGGGCCGGCTCGACGCCGCCCCCACCTGGACCCGGCACCCCGACGCCACCCACTACGCGGCGAGCACGATGAAGGTCGCCGTCCTGCTGGCGCTGCACCGGGCGGCCGAGGCCGGCACCCTCGACCTCGACGCCCCCGTCGCCGTCCGCAACCGGTTCGACTCGGCGCTGCCCGGCGCACCCCGCTTCTCCTGCGACCGGGACTACGACAACGACGAGGCGGTCTGGCAGCGGGAGGGCGGCACCGCGCCGCTGCGCTGGCTCGCCGAGCGGATGATCGTGCGCTCCAGCAACCTGGCCACCAACATCTGCCTCCGCGACGTCGGCCTGCCCGCCGTCGCCCACGCCTGGCAGCTCGCCGGGGCCCGGCACAGCGTCACCGGCCGCGGCATCGAGGACTTCGCCGCCCGGGAGGCCGGCATCACCAACGTGGTCACCGCCGCCGACCTGGCCGCCCTGCTCGGCGGGCTGGCCGCCGGCGCCGCCCGACCCGGGCCGCTCGCCACCCCCGCCGCCTGCGCCGCCATGCTCGACGTCCTGCACGCCCAGCAGTTCCGCGAGGACCTCGCCGCCGGGCTGCCCGACGGCGTCCCGATCGCCCACAAGAACGGCTGGGTACGCGGCGTCCGGCACGGCGCCGGCGTCGTCTACCCGCCCGACGCCCCGCCGTACGTGCTCGTCGTCTGCACCACCACCGACCTGGCCGAGGGCGAGGGGGCCGACGACGACGCCTGCCGCCTGCTCGCCGACATCTCCGCCCGGGTCTGGGCCGCCCGCCACGACCTGACCGCCGCCGACTGACGGCTGTCGGGGCGACCCGTATCAGTCCAGCAGGTTGTCCCGCAGCGCGGCCAGGTGCGCCCCGGTCAGCCCCAGCCCGTCCCGCAGGTACCCGTCGAACGACCCGTGCACCCGCCGCACCTCGTCGTACGCGGCGTCCAGGTACTCCCCGCGTACCTCCAGCAGCGGCCGGATCGCCGCCTCCGCCAACACCGGCTGCCGGGCCTGCATCGCCTGCAGGACGACCTCCCGCAGGCTCTCGGTCTGCGCGTTGGTACGCAGGTAGTCCGCCCGGATCGCCGCCTCGTCCACCCCCAGCGCCGTCAACAGGACGACCGACAGCCAGCCCGTGCGGTCCTTGCCGGCCGTGCAGTGGAACAGCAGCGGCAGGTTCTCCGCCTCCGCCGCCAGCCGCACCGCCGCCCCGAAGCTCGCCCGGGCCCCCTCCCCCGTCACGAACCAGCGGTAGATGGCCGCCATCGCCGCCGGGCTGCCCTGCACGGCCAGCGTCGCCTCCGCGCCCAGGTCGTGCCCCAGCAGCACCTCCGCCACCGCCGTGAACACCGGATGCGCCGCGTCGTACACCGGCAGGCGCACCACCCGCGGCTCGCCGACCAGCCGGTCCGCCGGACCCGCCACGATCTCCGAGTCGTCGCGCAGGTCCACCACACAGGCCGGCGCCAGCTTCTCCAGCACCGGCAGGTCCTCGTCGGTCAGCCGGCCCAGCGCCGGCGTCCGGATCAGCCGGCCCGCCCGCACCCGCCGGCCGTCCGCGCCCACCATCCCTCCCAGGTCACGCGCGTTCGGCGCCCCGACCAGCGTCCAGTCCCGCCCCGCCATCCGGCCTCCCCTGCCCTCGCCCCGACCCGTATAGGGTGCCGCACATGACGATCGCCGCGGTACGCACCCACCGGCTCTCCGCGCCCCTGCACACCCCGTTCGTGACCGCGCTGCGCCGCACCACCACCGTCGACACCCTCGTGGTGGAGCTGATCGACGACGACGGGCGCTCCGGGTTCGGCGAGGCGCCGCAGGTGTGGCAGGTGACCGGCGCGTCGCTGGCCGGCGCCGAGGCGTGCGTCCGCGAGATGCTCGGTCCGGGCCTCGTCGGCCGGAACGCCGACGACCTGGTGGCCCGCTGCGCCGAGGTGTCCCGGGCGGTCGCCGGCAACGAGGCCGCCAAGGGGGCGGTCGACACCGCCCTGCACGACCTGGCGGCGCGCCGGCTCGGCGTACCCCTGGTGCGGCTGCTCGGCGGCACGGCCCTGCGCGTGCCGACGGACGTCACCCTGGCCGCCGGCGACGCCACCGACCTGGCCGCCGCCGCCGGGCAGCGGCGCGCCGAGGGGTTCGCCGTGCTGAAGCTCAAGGTGGGCACCGACGCGGCCGGCGACCTGGAGCGCGTCCGCGCGGTCCGCGCCGCCGTCGGCCCGCAGGTCCGCATCCG
The DNA here is from genome assembly GCF_039871625.1 of Micromonospora sp. B11E3. Taxonomy (NCBI): domain Bacteria; kingdom Bacillati; phylum Actinomycetota; class Actinomycetes; order Micromonosporales; family Micromonosporaceae; genus Micromonospora; species Micromonospora sp. B11E3. The sequence continues at coordinate 88,324 of NZ_JBDPMC010000021.1, forward strand.
CCTGGACGCCAACCAGGGCTGGACGCCCCGCGAGGCGGTCCGGGTGATCCGCGGCATCGAGGACGCCGGGCTGGACGTGGAGCTGGTGGAGCAGCCGGTGGCCCGCTGGGACCTCGACGGCCTGGCGTGGGTCAGCGACCGGGTCGGCCTGCCGATCCTCGCCGACGAGTCGGTGTTCGGGGTGCGGGACCTGGTCGAGGTGATCCGGCGGCGGGCCGCCGACATGGTCAACGTCAAGCTGGCCAAGTGCGGCGGCCTGCACGCCGCGCGCACGCTGCTCGACCTGGCCGCCGCGCACGGCGTCGGCACGATCGTCGGGTCGATGATGGAGAGCCAGATCGGGCTGGGCGCCGCCGCCAGCCTGGTCGCCGCCTACGGCACCACCGCCGTGTCGGACCTCGACGCCGCCTGGTGGCTGGCGTGGTCGCCGGTGCGCGGCGGCATCCGGTACGACGGCGCGACCGTGGTGCTGCCCGACGCCCCCGGGCTCGGCGTCACCGCCCTGACCGAAGCAAACATGCAGCCAGCGAGTTGAGTACCGGCGAAAAGTTTCATATCGTCGCCTGAGGGTGACGCCTCACGCTGGGGGTGGACATGGAACTGCAACCGGGCCGCGAGGCCGTCGTCCGGGTCGCGGTCGCGACCCTCTGGACCGCACCCGAGGCGGTCCGCCCCGTCGACCGTCCCGCCCTCGACGCGCACGCCGACGTGGCCGCCTGGATCTCCGGAATGGACGCCGACCAGCAGGTCGGCGAGTGCGTGCTGAGCCAACTCCTGCTCGGCGAGCGGGTGCTGGTCACCGAGCTGCGCCCCGACGGCTGGGCGCACGTCGTGGCCGTCGAGCAGCCGGCGCCGAGGCTCGACGCCCGCGGCTACCCGGGATGGCTGCCGGCGGCACAGCTCGCCCCGCCCGCCGACGACGCCCCGGCCCCCGCGCACGCCCCGCTGGTCGTCGACGCGACCGTCACCGCCCTGCACGCGGCGCCCGGCGGCGAGCCGCTCCTGCCCGGCGTCGTCCTCGGCACCCGGCTCACCCCGGCCGGCCCGCCCGTCGACGGCTGGCGCCCCGTGCGCGCCCCCGGGTACGACCACCCGCTCTGGCTGCCCGACGGGCACGTGGTGCCCCTGCCGGCCGCGCCGCCGTCCGCGGCGGAGGTGCTCGCCGTCGCCGCCCGGCTCCGCGACGTCGTGTACGTCTGGGGCGGCGTGTCGGCGTACGGGATCGACTGTTCGGGCCTGGTGCACCTGGCGTGGCGGCGGTTCGGGGTGATGTTGCCCCGCGACGCCGTCGACCAGGCCGGGGCCACCACCCCCCTGCCGCCGGGCGCCGAACGTCCCGGCGACCTCTACTTCTTCGCCCGCCGCGGCAAGAAGATCCACCACATCGGGATCGTCAGCGCCGCACCGCAGGGCGACGACCGGCGGATGCTGCACGCCTGCTACCGGCAGCGCGAGGTCCTGGAGGAGGCGCTGCCCGAGGAGCGCACCGCCACCCTGGTCGGCGCGCACCGGGTCTGAAAAGGGCGCCAGCCGGCCCCGGGGGGCGCCCCTTTCCCGCGTCGTGGGCCGTCAGCGGGCGGCGGCCAACTCCCGCCGCCGGTCCCGGGCCGACTTGAGCAGGCTGGCCACGGTCGCCGCCGACAGCGTGCCGAGGATGACCACCAGGGACAGCCAGATCGGGATGTGCGGGGCCCAGCCCACCGGCTCCCCGCCGTTGACGAACGGCAGGTGGTTGTCGGCCAGGGCCTCCAGCACCAGCTTGACCCCGATGAAGCCGAGCACCACGGCCAGCCCGATGCTGAGGTAGATCAGCCGGTCCAGCAGCCCGCCCAGCAGGAAGTACAGCTGGCGCAGCCCCATCAGCGCGAAGACGTTCGCGGTGAAGACCAGGTACGGCTCCTGGGTGATGCCGAAGATGGCCGGGATCGAGTCCAGCGCAAAGATCAGGTCGGTGGTGCCGATCGCGATCATGACGATCAGCATCGGGGTGAACAGCCGGCGGCCGTTCACGTGCGTGGTCATCTTCGCGCCGTCGTAGTCCTTCGAGATCGGCAGCGCCCGGCGGCTCCACCGGATCAGGACGTTCTCGCTGAACTCGTCCTCGTCCGGCTCACCCTGCCGCATCAGGTTGATCGCGGTGTAGATGAGGAACGCACCAAAGATGTAGAAGACCCAGGTGAACTGGGAGATCAGGGCCGCGCCGGCGGCGATGAACCCGCCGCGCATCACCAGCGCCAGCACGATGCCGATCAGCAGCACCTTCTGTTGGTACTGCCGGGGCACCGCGAAGCGGGCCATGATGATCACAAAGACGAAGAGGTTGTCCACCGAGAGGCTGTACTCGGTGAGCCAGCCGGTGTAGAACTGGCCGGCCGCGCTGGGGCCCGCGGTGAGCCACACGCCGACCCCGAAGAGCAGTGCCAGCCCGACGTAGAAGCCGACCCACAGGCTCGACTCCCGCACGCTGGGCTCGTGCGGTCGCCGACCGATGATGAGCAGGTCGACGAGCAGGACAGCCGTCAGCGCGACGAGCGTTCCCGCCCACACCAATCCGGACACGTTCAATTCGATCCTCCGGCAGACACGCGGCGTCGGGCACACCGTACGCTCCGTACGGGGCGTGTGGTGCGACGACGCGGACAGTGGTGACTGTCGGAGGTCTCTTCCGCCACCGCCCCACGAGCGGGCCGGTGACCGACGGAGCCGGGTCGCGCCACCGAGGGGGTCGGCGGTCGACCGTGCTGACGACTCCGTCGCGGGGGAATACTCCCCTCCTTCGGCCCCATTGTTCACCATGACCTGCCCGGACCGCACCTCCGCCTCCCGCGGCTTGAGATCCCCGTCTCCTCGCCCGGGCGTTCCGCCTCGGAAATGGTGACGAATGTCTCTGCCGACGGGCTTCCTAGGAGGCCAGTTCACCTCGGGTGGGCGTCGGGCGCCGACAGGCGCATGGCAGGCTCTCCGGCATGGTGCTTGAGGTCGCGCTGATCGACGTGACGCCCGGACACGAGGACGACTTCGCCGCCGCGTACGCGAAGGGGCGGCCGATCCTCGCCGGCACGCCCGGCTGCCGGTCGGTGCGGATGACCCGGGGAGTCGAGTCGCCGTCGCGGTTCGTGCTGCTCGTCGAGTGGGACTCCGTCGCGGCCCACGAGGAGAACTTCCGCGCCACCGAGCGGTTCCAGCAGTGGCGGGCGCTGATCGGCCCGCACTTCGCCGGCCCGCCGCTGGTCGAGCACTTCGTCGACGTCCCGGCCTGAGCCTGGCGCCGGCCCCTCCGACGCCCCGGCTCCGCGTCCAGCCCTCGCTGTCGTACCCCCCGGTTACCGTACGCGCGCACGCGCCGGCCGCCGGTCCCGGCGGGCTCGGGGGCGCCTGGCCCGGCGGCGGCGCGACACCATCGGCTCCCGCTCCGCCGAGAGGCGGCCGTGCCCGCACGCCCCCGGCTGCCGGCCCTCAGTCCGTCGGCGGCCGGGGGCGGGGCAGCGCCGCCGGGTCCTCGGCACGGCCCGACGGCGGGTGACCGCCCGCACGACCCACGACGGGCGGCGCCGGATCGTCCGCCGTGCGGCCCAGCAGCCCGGGGTCCTCGACCAGCCGGGCCAGCAGCGCCACCGTCTCGGCGGCCGGCAGGGCGGCGTCGAGCAGCCGGTCGACCACCGCGTCGTACCAGGCGAGGTCGGCGGGCGAGCCCAGCCGGACGTCGGTGGTCAACGCCTCGAGCATGACGGTGCGGGGGTCGGCCGGGTCCGGAAACGAGTACCGGGAGAACGGGGTCAGGGGGTGGACGCCGCCCGCGGTCACGCCGGGCGGGATCATCCGGATCGTCACGTGCGGCTTCGCCGCCAGGGTGACCAGGTGCCGCAGCTGTTCGCGCCAGATCCCGTCCGGCACCCCGCCCGGGTCGCACGCGGCCAGTTCCAACAGTGCCGTGTACTGGGGCGGATCGGCCCGGTGCAGCACCTCCTGCCGGATCAGCCGGGCGCGCACGTCCGCCTCGACGTCCACGTCGCGGTCGAGCAGCCGGGCGACGCCGAGCCGCAGCCGGGCGTACGCCGGGGTCTGCAACAGGCCCGGGATGACGGCGGGCTGGTACTCCACCACCGTCGCCGCGCCGCCCTCCAGCTCGGCGTAGGCGCGCTGCCGCTCCCCCATCCCGCCGAGCGTCTTCCACCAGCCCCGGCCGGTCGCCGCGTCCCGGGCGATGGTGATCAGCATGTCGCGCTCCTGCGGGGCGACCCGGTAGGCGTCCAGCAGATCGAGCACGTCGGCGAGGTCGGGCCGGCTCTGGCCCAGCTCGATGCGGGACAGCTTCGAGGTGGAGGCCCAGCCGAGGCGGCCGCAGACCTGCTCCAGCGTGAGCTCCTCACGTCTGCGCAGCCGACGCAGCTCAGCGCCCAGCCGTGCACGTCGGATCACCGGACTCGTTGGCAACGGCATCCCCGCCTCCCCAGGACGGAGACTACGCAGCTCGATCACTGTGTGCAATACCTTGCTCGCTGACCGCAATTATGCCGGCCGCCATCGGCAGGCAGGCGGGCAGCGGGGTGACGCGGCGGCCGGGGTGGTCGGCGGAGGCGCGGCGGCGAGCTGAGTGGCGGCGGGGTGACGCGGCGGCCGGCGGGGGGCGGGGCGCCGAGCTGAGTGGCGGTGGGGTGATGCGGCGGCCGGCGGTGGCCGGCGGCGGCGGGGCGCCGAGCTGAGTGGCGGGGGGCTCTCCCCCGGTTGCCAGGGCCCGGCCTCGCCGCGCACGTGGGGGACGTCACTTCACGCCGGCCGCGTCCATCCCGCGCAGTTCCTTCTTGAGGTCGGCGATCTCGTCGCGGATGCGCGCGGCCAACTCGAACTGGAGTTCCCGCGCCGCGGCCAGCATCTGGTCGTTGAGCTCCTGGATGAGCTGGGCCAGGTCCGCCCGGGCCATGCCCTCCCGGGACGGGCCGGTCGCCCCCGCCCGGCCACGGCTGCGGGTCTCCTTGACCGGCGCCTTGCCGCGGGAGAGCTGCCGCACCGCGCCGCCGACCCGGGAGTCGGTGTCCTCCGCCTCCCGGTAGATGTCGTCGAGGATGTCGTGGATCTTCTTACGCAGCGGCTCGGGGCTGATCCCGTGCGCCTCGTTGTGCGCGATCTGCTTGGCCCGGCGCCGGTTGGTCTCCTCGATCGCGTCCGCCATCGACGGAGTGATCTTGTCCGCGTACATGTGGACCTGGCCGGAGACGTTCCGGGCGGCCCGGCCGATCGTCTGGATCAGCGACCGGCCGCTGCGCAGGAAGCCCTCCTTGTCGGCGTCGAGGATCGCCACCAGGGACACCTCGGGCAGGTCCAGGCCCTCGCGGAGCAGGTTGATGCCGACCAGCACGTCGTAGTCGCCCTTGCGCAGCTCGCGCAGCAACTCGACCCGACGCAGCGTGTCGACCTCGGAGTGCAGGTAGCGCACCCGGATGCCGTTCTCCAGCAGGTAGTCGGACAGGTCCTCGGCCATCTTCTTGGTCAGGGTGGTGACCAGCACCCGCTCGTCCCGCTCGGTGCGCAGCTTGATCTCGTGCATGAGGTCGTCGATCTGGCCCCTGGTGGGCTTCACGATCACCTCCGGGTCGATCAGCCCGGTCGGCCGGATCACCTGCTCGACGAACTCGCCCTGCGCCTGCTCCAGCTCCCACGGACCGGGGGTGGCGGAGAGGAAGACCATCTGGCCGACCCGCTCCAGGAACTCGTCGAAGCGCAGCGGCCGGTTGTCGGCGGCGCTGGGCAGCCGGAATCCGTGGTCGATCAGCATGCGCTTGCGGGACGCGTCGCCCTCGTACATGCCGCCGATCTGCGGAATCGTCACGTGCGACTCATCGACGACGGTGAGGAAGTCGTCGGGGAAGTAGTCGAGCAGGCAGTGCGGCGGGCTGCCGGGCAGCCGGCCGTCGATGTGCATGGAGTAGTTCTCGATACCCGAGCAGAACCCCACCTGGCGCATCATCTCGATGTCGTAGGTGGTGCGCATCCGCAGCCGCTGCGCCTCCAGCAGCTTGCCCTGCCGCTCCAGCTCGGCGAGCCGCTCGGCCAGCTCGGTCTCGATGTCGCGGATCGCCCGCTCCATCCGCTCGGGGCCGGCCGCGTAGTGCGTGGCCGGGAAGATCAGCAGATGGTCGACCTCGCGGACCACGTCGCCGGTCAGCGGGTTGAGATAGTAGAGCTTCTCGACCTCGTCGCCGAACAGCTCGATCCGGACGGCCAGTTCCTCGTAGGCCGGGATGATCTCCAGCGTGTCGCCGCGCACCCGGAAGGTGCCCCGCTGGAAGGCCACGTCGTTGCGGGTGTACTGGATGTCGACCAGGCGGCGCAGCAGTTGGTCCCGGTCGAGCTCCTGCCCCACGGCGACCCGGACCGCGCGGTCGAGGTACTCCTCCGGGGTGCCCAGGCCGTAGATCGCCGACACCGTGGCCACGACGACCACGTCGCGGCGGGTGAGCAGCGACATCGTCGCCGAGTGCCGCAGCCGCTCGACCTCCTCGTTGATCGAGGAGTCCTTCTCGATGTAGGTGTCGGTCTGCGGGATGTACGCCTCGGGCTGGTAGTAGTCGTAGTAGGAGACGAAGTACTCCACCGCGTTGTGCGGCAGCAGCTCGCTGAACTCCTTGGCCAGCTGGGCGCAGAGCGTCTTGTTGGGGGCCAGCACCAACGTCGGCCGCTGCAGCCGTTCGATGAGCCAGGCCGTCGTGGCGCTCTTGCCCGTGCCGGTGGCGCCGAGCAGGACGGTGTTGCGGTCGCCGCGACGCACCCGACGCTCCAGGTCGTCGATGGCGGCCGGCTGGTCACCGGCCGGCTGGAACTCACTGACGACCTGGAAGCGGCCGTCGAGCCGGGGAATGTCGAGCGCCATGACCTCCACGGTACGCCGGGGGTCCGACAACCCGGACCGATTACGGACAGTCCGTGATCGGCTTCAATATTCGCATTGTGTGGCACATCTCACCGCGCTAGTGTGCTTCCGTAGGCCGCTCGCGGCGGCCGTCCGGGCCGGCGGCCGAGCCCCTCGAAGGGCCGGCGCGCCCCCGGCACAGGAGGTCGCAGCACCCGGGACGACCGGCGTGCGCACCCGAGGTGGTCGCGCCGAGGCGCAGACCGGCCGCCGCGAGCGCCCCAGTCACCCACCCGTGGCGGGCCCTCTCGCCGCCCGCGGCGCGGGCGCCCGGCACAGCCCGGCCGCGGGCGCGAGCGCCGCCGATCGTCCCACCGCCGCGCAGGCGCCCGGCACGGCCCGCCCGCGGATGCGAGCGCCGCCGATCGTCCCACCGCCGCACAGGCGCCCGGCACGGCCCGCCCGCGGATGCGAGCGCCACCGACCGTCCCACCGCCGCGCGGCGGCGGCGCCGCCGGCTTCCGCCCCACCGCACGGGCGTCACCTGTCCGGCGCGCCGCAAGTTCATCCCCCCGTGGAGAACTCGTCCCGGCCGAACCGCACCGCCGACCCGACGGCCGACCGCACCGCTCCCAACGATCCGGTGGCCGACCACGCCGACCCGACGACCAGGTTCGGCGAGATCGACGCGCCCCCCGCCGACACGCTGGTCAACCCGGCCCACCGGCCCGCCGCCGGCCGCCGACGCACCCTGCGGGTCGCGCTGGGCGTGGCCGCCGTCGCCTCGGCGGCGGGGCTCGCCGCCGTGCTGCTGACCTGGGCGCCGGCGGAGCCGGAGCCCTCCCGGCCGCTGAGCGACGCCGAGGCGCAGCGGCTCGCCGCCGTGCGGGTCACCAACCAGCGGGACGTCCGGTCGGGACTGCGGCTCACCCTCGGCGACGCGGGCGGGCGCATCGACGTCGTGGGCTGGATCGACTGGTCCCGGTCGCTGGCGTACGTCGACGTCGGCGGCCCCGGGGCCGGGGCGGACCGGGGACTCGTCCAGGCCACTCCCCGGCTGCTGCTCGCCCGGCCCGACCCCGCGGCGGTGCCCGCCCCGGCACCCCCGCCGCTGGTGCCGCCGGCCGACGGATGGCGGGTGCGGGATCCCTCCACCCGGGCCCTGCGACCCGCGCTCGACCTGCTCTTCGCGCTCGCCGCGCCCCGCCCGGAACCGGCCGGGGCGCTGCCCCCCGGCGAAGGCCGCTGGCTGGGCCGCGCCGAGGCCGGCGGCCAGCCGGTGGACGTCCTCCAGGCCCCGCTGCCCGACACCGCCGGTCGGCGGGACGCCGCCGGCCCGGGGACGGCTGCGCCCGCCCCGACCTGGCCCGGCCCACTGCCCAGCCTGCCGGCCGCCCCGACGCCGTCCGCCGCCGCACGGGCGCTGGACGGGCCGGCCCGCTGGTGGGTCGACCGGGACGCGCGCCTGCACCGGCTGGAGGGACGCCTGCCCGGCGGCGTACCGGTGAGCCTGGAACTGCATCGGACCAACCGACCGACGCTGTGGCCGGCGGCTGCCCTGGGCGGGCGGCCGGGGCTGCCCCGGGCGCTCACCGGCCCCGAGGAGGACCGGCTCGCCCGGTTGCCGGCCCGGCTACGGGCTGAGGGTGGTGCGGCGGTGACGCTCACCGCGCCGGTCGCGCCGGGGGTCACGCCGCGCGGTACGGGCTGGGTGAGCTGGACGGCCCGCGCGGCGTACCTGGCGGTCGGCGACCCGGACGCGCCGGACGGACGGACGCTGCGCCGCTACGACCCGGCCGGGGTGTGGGCGGCGTCGAACACCCGCAACCCGGTCGCCGGCCCTCCCCCGCTGCCGCCCCCGCGCGACGCCTGGCAGCGGCACCCGCCCGGGGCCGACGACGTGGACGCCCTGCTGGCCGCCGCGCTCCAGGCCGGCGAGGCGGCGGTGCCGCCCACGTCGGCGAGCCGGATCCGGGGCGACCGGGTCGCCGACCGGACGGTCGACGTGGTCGAGGTGGCCGCCCGTCAGGGGCTGCTGCGCTACTGGATCGACCGGGACGGCCTGCTCCGCCGCCTCGAGTTGCGCACCCGCCTCGGGACGTACGCCCAGCTCGATCTGGTCCCGGGCCCGACGCCGGCGCTGCCGCCGGTGGCCGCCCCCGCCCGCTGACGGGGGCGCCCCGGACGGGCCGGCGCGGGTCACGGCCGCCGAGCCGGGCGGGCGGGGCCGGCGCGGGTCACGGCCGCCGAGCCGGGCGGGCGGGGCCGGCGCGGGTCACGGCCGCCGAGCCGGGCGGGCGGGGCCGGCGCGGGTCACGGCCGCCGAGCCGGGCGGCCGGGGCCGGCGCGGGGTCAGGGCCGCCAGGCGGTACGGGCGGCCCACTCCTCGGCCTGTTGGTGTTCCTCGTCGAACCACGGCTCCTTGCCGTCGGCGTACCCGGCGGCGCCCGGCCCGCCGGCAGCCAGCCGCCGCTTCAGCGCCAGGTACGCCTCCCGCTGCTGCGGGTCGGCCCGCAGGTGATCGCGCATGAGAAGCGCGTAGCGCCAGCCGGGCGAGCCGGCCGGGCGTAGGTGCAGGTTCACCGGGCGCCCGGGGTCGGCGCTGCCGTGCAGCCGCTTCTCCCACCGGCCGCCGACCGCGTCCGCCGATCCTTCGCCCGGCCCAGCGGATCCGGCGCCACCGGCCCGAGCCGCGCGGGCGTTGTCCCACCAGTCTCCGGGCAGCCGGGGAAAGCCGGCGGCGGCGAGCCGCTCCGCCAGCGGGCCGTCCGCCTCCGCCAGGCTCGGCACGGTGAGCTGGATGTCGACGACGTCCTTGGCGGCCAGGCCGGGTACGGCCGTCGACCCGATGTGGTCGATCCGCAGGTCGGCCGGGGCGATCGCGTGCCGGATCCGGGCGGCCAGCCGGGCGTACTGCTCCGGCCAGCTCGGGTCCGGGCCCGTCAGCACCACCCGGTCGGGGCGGGCCGCCCGCCCGTGGCGCACATTCGCCTCGTACGGCACCAGCCGTTCGTGCCACAGCCGGTCCACGGCGGCGTGCAACTCGTCCAGGCTGCCGTCGTTGCGCAGCACCACGTCGGCTGCCGCCCGGCGGCGTGCGTCGTCGGCCTGCGCGGCGATCCGCCGCTCGGCCTCCGCCCGGTCCATCCCCCGGTCGCGCTCCAGCCGCGCGAGCCGGGTCGCCACCGCGGTCTCCACGACGACCACCAGGTGGTACGTCGGGGCGAGCCCGACCTCGACCAGCAGCGGCACGTCGTTGACCACGACGGCGTCCGGGGCCGCGGCGGCGGCCAGCTCGGCGGAGCGCGCCCGCACCCGGGGATGGGTGATCGCCTCCAGCCGACGGCGGGCTCCCTCGTCGGCGAAGACCACCGCGCCGAGCGCGGCCCGGTCGAGCGCGCCGTCGGGGCCGAGCACGCGGTCGGAGAAGGCGGCGACGATCTCGGCCAGCCCGTCGCTGCCCGGGGCGACCACCTCGCGGGCGATCCGGTCCGAGTCGATCACCACCGCGCCCAGCGCGGCCAGCCGGGCCGCCACGGCGCTCTTGCCGGACCCGATCCCGCCGGTCAGTCCCACCCTCAGCACCGGACCAGTCAACCGGATC
>NZ_JBDPMC010000210.1:0-1340 GCF_039871625.1 Micromonospora sp. B11E3
GGCTCTTCGAACTTAAGCGGGGTTGAGGTGTCCGCGGTGGCGTCGCGTGGTGGTGGTGCGGGTGCGTAGGCGTTGGTTTTCGGGGTTTCGGAAGCCGTAGGCGTCGCGGGCGATGGTTTTGATAACCCGATTGGTTCCTTCCGAGCCGGCGTTGGTGATGCCGGTGGTCAGGAACGCCAGTATTTGTGGCCACCAGGTCTCGATCGTGGTGGCGAGCCGGTGGAGTTCGGGCAGGTCAGAGGCGGCGCAGCGTGTGTAGAAGCGGTGCAGCAGCCGGTGGACGTGTTCCCGGGTGGGCTGGGTGCGGGCGACCGCGAGCAGGTCGAGCAGGTCTTCTTTCGCGTTCCACGCGGCCAGGATCGGAGCACCGATCGTCGCCGGGAGGGCATCGAGGGTGTCGACGAGGCGGTCGACGTGCTTGCCGGGCATCCGGGCGGCCGAGCGGGTCAGCCGGTTACGCATCCGCCATTCCGGGTCGCTGCCGCGACCGCGGCGTCCCCGCTGGGTCAGGGTCATGCGGCGGCGGACCTCGGTGACCGCCCGGTTGGCCAGTTGCACGACGTGGAAGTGATCGACGACCAGCACCGCGTGCGGTAACACCTGCCGGATCGCGGACTTGAACACGGTGCACATGTCGATCGCCACCGCCTGGACCTGCTCACGCCAGGCCTGAGGGCGGGCGGTCAGCCAGCCGGTCACCGCCGCCGTGGTACGGCCTTCGACCTGCGCGAGCAGCCCCTGACCACCGGACAGATCGCAGAAGCCGACGTGCCAGCGGTCCGCAGTCACGGTCCACGAACCGGCCTGCTCATCCCAGATCCAGTGCGGCTTGCCGCGGCGAACCTCGTCGATGCCCAGCACCGCGACCGGCTCCGGCTCGGCCGGCAACACCGCGCTCGCGTGGGCAGTGAACGCGGCAGCGACGATCGGCCAGGAGATGCCGTGGTCCCGGGCGGCTTGCACGATCGTGCGACCCGCGTCGGCGACCGCCGCCCCGGCCGCCTGCCGCAGCCGGCTGGTCAGCCGGGCACGGGCCGGGACCTGCGCGACCTGCTCGGTGAACGACTTACGCGAACAGCCCGGCGTCGGGCAGTACCAACGACGTTTGCGCCAGCGCAGCCGGACCATCCGGCCTCCGACTGGCAGATCCCGCGGCCGGGTTGTGGTCCACTGCTTCACCTTCAGCGCACGTTGTCCGCACTGCGGGCAGCATCGTGCCTGCTCACAGCCGGTGGACAGGTCCACCACCGGGACACCGGTGATGTCCAGCTCGACCCGCTCAGCGACCAGGCCGTCCAGGCCCAGCAGCCGGGTCGTATCGTTGATCATGCTCGCAGCTC
>NZ_JBDPMC010000211.1:0-1337 GCF_039871625.1 Micromonospora sp. B11E3
CGCCCACCCCTCCAGCCAGGACGACACCGTGGAGGCGTTCGGGCCGTCCAACGGCCCGGGCGGCCCGGGCGGCCCGAGCAGATCCGTGCCCGCCGGCGAGGCAGGTACCGGCCCGGGCATCGGCGACTGAGGTGCCGGATCCTGTCCGTCCAGTCCGGTCGGAAACGACTGCGTCCCTGGGAACTGGCTGGGCTGGTTACCGCTGGGCTGCGACCACGAGTCGGGCGGGGCCTGCGGCCCGGGCGGAGCCATCGGTTGCGACCCGGGGACGGGTTCCGTGTCCACGGCCGTGGGCAGGCCGACCCACTCCGAATTGAGCAGATCAAGCGGATCAACCAGATCGAGGTCTGGGTCCACCTGCCAGGCCCAGGCGCCGGGGATCCCGCCGTCGTCGGGCTGATTGTCGATGTGCGACCGGCCGGGGTCGGTGGACGTCCCAGCACCGTGGGCGGTCACATCAATGTCGGGATTCGGCCACCCCGGTCCCGCCCACCCCTCCAGCCAGGACGACACCGTGGAGGCGTTCGGGCCGTCCAACGGCCCGGGCGGCCCGGGCGGCCCGAGCAGATCCGTGCCCGCCGGCGAGGCAGGTACCGGCCCGGGCATCGGCGACGTATCCCCGTGGTACCGCCGGGACAGGTCCTCACCCTGCTGCGGGCGGTCCGGTTCGGGGGCAGGGCCCGGCACCGGTGCTTGCCGGGGCGGACCCGGATCGGTCACCCTGTACTGCGCCGCCACGCGACCGTGACCTTCCCGGACCAGCAGCAGCAGACGACGCTCGCGCAATGCCCCGATCCGGCGAATCACCGTCCGCCGCGGTGTGGGGGGGGATGTCGTCGCGGCGAGGTCTGGCCCTGTGGCGGTGATGAGCCCGTCGCCGTCCATACGGCCGATCAGGGCGTTCCACAACTGCCGCAGCTGATCCTGCTGCTTTGTTGTGGTGGCGATGTGGCCGGCGTGCTGGTCGAACAGCGTCCGGGCCCTATCCCGGTCGCTCACCCACTGGCAGCCCTCAGGAGGGGCCGGCAATGCTTGCCGGGGCGGATCCGGATCGGTCATCCTGTACTGCGCCGCCACGCCACCGCGACGTTTCCGGACCAGCAGCAGCAGACCACGCTCGCGCAATGCCCCGATCCATATATTCACCGTCGGCCGCGGTGTGGGGGGGGATGTCGCCGCGGCGAGGGCTCGCTCGCTGACGGTGATGAGTCCGTCGCCATCCGTGTCCATATGGTTGATCAGGGCGTTCCACAACTGCCGCAGCTGATCCGGCTGCTGCGTTATGGCGGCGAGGTGGCCGGCGTGCTGGTCGAACAGCGTCCGGGCCCTATCCGGGT
>NZ_JBDPMC010000212.1:0-1335 GCF_039871625.1 Micromonospora sp. B11E3
CACACCTGCACCTGCCGACGGCCCTTCAGGGCTTGCTTGAGCCGGATGCGGGGAAAGCCCGCCCGTCCGGTTCTGAGGGGGCTCCGGCGCAGCAATGCGCCGGAGCTACCCGACAGGCCGAAACCACGTACTTCTCGATCAAATCGACCATGCTCGACGGCCGCGTCCTGCGCTCCCGCAGCATCCCCGGGATCAGCACGAACTGCACCGCCGGGCACGGGGCGAGCCGGCAGAACCGGGCGTTGAGGAATGACGTCTTGCCGTAACCCGCCAAGCCCGCCACCACGACGCCGGAGACACCGGCCGAGCGGATCGTGACCAGCTGACCGTCGGCGTCTACGCCAGCGACCCACACCGCCGGGTCCGACCCGTCGTCGGTCGGTTCGGTCCAGGTCGCGGGTTGGGTGAGGGGGTCGTGCAGCAATGCCCGTATCCGGACCAGGCCGGGGCGGACTTGCGCCACCCTCACCAGCGGCACCCGCCACACGTCGGCCAGATGCCCGGCCGCCTGCGTGAACTCCTCAACGCCGAGACGACCGACGGTGGAAGCGTCGACGCGCACGCCCCACCGCTCGGCCGCCACGGTCACGGCCGGGATCAACTCCCGGGTCACGACCGTGCCCGGCGGACGGTTGGACCACCACGGCGGGCGGATCCGCTCGGTCTGGGCCAGGCCGACCCGGCGGGCGGTCCGCCGCCACGTGTGCTTGATCCGCCACGCGACCCGCAACACCGGACGGAGCTGCTTGCCTGCTACCAGGTACCGCACGGCGTGCGCGCCGAGCCACACAAGTACGGCCAGGGCGGCGACCGCCAGCACGACGGCCGGCACCGCCATGAACAGGCGAGCATCAGGGGGATCGATCATCCGGCCTTCACCGCCGTCAACGCCGACGCCCGGAAGATCTGCCAGGCCCGGCCGTTCTTCTCCCCCGTCACGAACGTCAACCCGGACGCCTTGACCATCTGCCCCACGGCCAGGTCCTTCGGCACCGCCGGCTGCGGCACAGACACCCGCAACAGCTGCGGCTGCTGCCCACCCTCGACCGTCAACGCCAGGGGCACCTCCACCAAGGGCGCACCCGTGACCCGATCAGTCGCGGCCACACCGTTGGCCTTGTCCTTGAACTGCGGCACCGGCACAGCCAGCACCAGCAGCGTCTGGCTGCCATCAATCGGCAACACCAACATGTTGTGTTCTCCTCTACTCCCAACGCCGCTCGGTTAAGGCGTTGTGGCGGCTGTCGAGGGGTGTGTCGCTCAGGCAAACAGAAGCGGAGTTCCGGTATTGAGGTGAGTCACTCCAAGAAACCCTCGAGACCAGGAACTCCGCTT
>NZ_JBDPMC010000213.1:0-1221 GCF_039871625.1 Micromonospora sp. B11E3
GCCGCGTGCGGTGTGGGTGTCGGAGCTGAGCATGGCGGCGCCGAGTGCGACGGCGTGTTTCGGGTGGGTGTTGGTCATGATCGGTCGCCGTAGTGTGTCGCGTAGTAGCTGGGTGACCAGGGGGATCTGGGAGGAGCCGCCGACCAGGAGTACGGCGGTGAGGTCCTGCAGGGTGACGCCGGCGGCGGTGAGGGTCCGCCGGAAGGTTTCCATGGTGGTTTCCACGGGTGGTGTGATCATCTGCTCGAACGCTTCCCGGGTCACGGTCACGTATCGGATCGAGCCGGGCAGCGGCACGGTGATGTCCGCCTTCTCGCGGGTGGACAGCGCTTCTTTGGCGAGCCTGCAGTCGCGTTGCACGGCGGCCAGGATCGCGGCGGTGCCGGGGTCGGTGGGGTCGAGCGCGGTGATCGCGCCGCCGAGTTGGCGGTCGACGTGGTCCATGATCGCCTGGTCGAAGTCGGCGCCGCCGAGCCATTCGATGCCTTCGGGGGTGCCGATGATCTCCAGGCCGTCGCGGCCGTTGCGGACCACGGCGCTGTCGAAGGTGCCTCCGCCGAGGTCGTAGACGGCCAGCAGGCCGTCGGGGGGTAGTGGTTGGGTGGAGCAGTAGTAGGTGGCCGCGGCGACCGGTTCGGTGATGGTGATGACGGTCGGTCCGTCCGGCCTGGCCGCCGATCCGGGTTCGGTTTGTGGGCGGGGCAGGCCGGCCAGGTGTGGGATGGCGGCGAACTGTTCGCGTCGGTAGGGGCCCCACACGGCTGGGTGGGTCAGCACGATCCGGTCGGGTGGGGTGCCCTGGGCCTGGCTGACGGTGTCGACGACGGAGCGGAGCTGGGCGGCCATCAGGGCGGTGGGGGAGTACGGGGCCCCGTCCAGGATCACGGGGGTGGGGTCACCGAGGCGGCGTTTGAACTCCCGTGCCGCCCGGCCGGGGTTCTGCAGGCCGAGGCGGTCGGCTGCCTCACCGGTCAGCAGTTCGCCCTGCTCGTCGAGGTAGGCGACCGACGGGGTGACGATCGCCTGCCCGGCCAGTGGCACCATGTCCAGGGCCCAGGCGGAGGCGGTCGCTGCGGCGGTGAAGCTGGTACCCAGGTCGATACCCACTCCATACATAACCAGATTCCCCTCGCCGAGCCCGCCGCCGTTACCATGCAACAACGTTGTAGCTGGTTAACGGCGCCATCACGATACGCCGCAGTATTCTGGGTCACAAGATCG
>NZ_JBDPMC010000214.1:0-1218 GCF_039871625.1 Micromonospora sp. B11E3
CGGGTGCCGATCGTGGTGCCGGCGGTCCCGGTCCGCATCGCCTGGGCCCACCTGGCCAGGGACGCATCGAGGCGGGTGCGCAGGGCGGTGACGAACTCGGTCGGGTCGGTCGGCTGCGCGATCGCGGAGAAACACAACGCCGCTCTCATCTGCCTCGCCCGACGCCGCTGCGACGTCTTATTCGCCATGCTCCGCGACAAGATCCCCTACCAGCCAAGACCCGCCGCTGTTTGACAAAACCCATAGGGACACCCCCCGCCCTAGATCAACTAAATGATCCCCGGTGACACGAGCGTTAGGAAACCCCTAAGGCCCGTGAAACTCAAGAACTAAAACTAAAGCAGAAGGTGTAAATTAAACGGCAACTCAAGACCTTGACCTGTTCCGGGTGGCGGCGGAGGGAGCGACGGCGCCGCCTCCCGCCAATATTTCCCGACCGATGTCTGGGTGATCAGTTTGCCGGATAGTGTGGCTACCTCCTTCTGGGTGTAGGGGTGGCCGTTGGGGGCGGGCTTACCCTTCATTGCTTGTGCCCAGGCTTTCACCCATGCGGCCATTCCCGGCCCCAACTTCCCCTTTTTGTCGGTGGTCAGGGATACCCGGTCGGGGAGTTCACCCTTTTCTTCCAGCGTCTTCAGGTATTCGTGGAGGGTGGCGGGCCCGTCCGTGCTGGGCCGCCAAGTGACCACGTGATCTGGTGGTGGGGGCAGCGGCGGCGCCGCCTCCCGCCAATATGTCCCGACCGATGTCTGGTCGATCAGTTTGCCGGATAGTGTGGCTACCGCCCGCTGGGTGTAGGGGTGGCCGTTGGGGGCGGGCTTACCCTGCAGTCCCTGTGCCCAGGCTTTCACCCATGCGGTCATCCCTGGCCCCAGCTTCCCCTGTTTGTCGGTGGTCAGGGATACCCGGTCGGGGAGTTCACCCTTTCCTTTCAGCTCCGCCATGTACGCGCGGAAGGTTTGAGGCCCATCCGTGCCGGGCCGCCAATTGACCACGTGATCTGGCGGTTCTGGTAGTGGCGCCTTCGTGGTGGAGGTCGCTGGGGGCGGCTGCGGTGTGGGGTGCGGGGTTGCCGATTGGCCGGTACGGACCGGTGTGGATTGCGTGTGCGGAGATGCCGGGCCGGACGTGACCTGAGTGTCGGGGTGGCCCAGTGAGACCGTCCTGGGATACCCGGGGGCGAAACCATAGTTGTCGTGGAATCCCGATGCGGCCGAG
>NZ_JBDPMC010000215.1:0-1170 GCF_039871625.1 Micromonospora sp. B11E3
GTACTCGACGGTGGCCATCTCCAGGTCGTCGAGTCCGCGCCAGGGGCCCTTGTTGCGGACGAGTTCGGCCTTGTAGAGGGAGTTGAACGCCTCGGCCATCGCATTGTCGTACGAGTCGCCCTTGGAACCGACCGAGGCGACGGCGCCGGCCTCGGCCAGCCGCTGGCTGTAGCGAATCGCTCGATACTGGACTCCCCTGTCGGAATGATGGACGAGTCCGCCCAGGTCAGCGCCTTGATTCTCGCGGCGCCACATCGCCATCTTCAACGCGTCGAGAGCCAGGTCGGTGTAGAGCGACGTGGACACCTGCCAGCCGACGATCATCCGGGAGTACACGTCGAGGACGAACGCGGCGTAAACCCAGCCCACGCTGGTGCGCACGTAGGTCAGGTCGGCGACCCACAGCTGGTTCGGACGTTCCGCGGTGAAGTCCCGTCTGACCAGGTCGCCAGGGCGGCTGGTCTCGGCCGCGGGGCGGGTCGTGCGTGGTGACTTGTCGCGCAGCAGCCCACGCAGCCCGGACTCGCGCATCAGCCGCTCGACGGTGCACCGGGCCACTCGCACGCCGCGTCGGTGCAGCTCGTGCCAAATCTTACGGGCCCCGTAGACGCCGTAGTTCTCTGCGTGGATCCGCTCGATCATCGCGGTCAGCTCCTCATCGCGTCGCGAGCGGGCGCTGGCGGGGCGGGTCTTGGTGGCGTAGTAGGTCGAGGGTGCGATCTGTGCCGGCGTGTCTTCGAGCGCCTGCAGGACCGGCTGGACACCGTGTTCGGCCTTTTGGGAGTCGACGAAGTCGACCTTCATCGCGACGGACGGTCCAGCTCCGCCGCGAAGAAACTCGCTGCGGACTTCAGGATCTGGTTCGCCCGCCGCAGCTCACGCACCTCCCGTTCGAGGGCGGCGATGCGTTCGGCGTCGCTGCTGGTGGTGCCCGGCCGCTCACCGGCGTCGGTCTCGGCCTTCTTCACCCACGTGCGCAACGCCTCCGGGTGAACCCCGAGCTGACCGGCGATCCGCCGGATCGCTCCGACCGCGCTGGCGGGATCCCGGCGGGCCTCCACGGCCAACCGGGTCGCACGCTCACGCAGCTCATCGTTGTACTTCTTCGGTGCGGGCATCGCTGGTGTTCCTCCCAGGTTTCGATGTCTCCATCAAACCCGGTGCGGAACA